>NZ_JAFRFW010000993.1:0-5040 GCF_017434145.1 Saccharopolyspora sp.
CGAGCACCTCGTCCAGCGAACGGGGCCGCATCCGCACCGGCAGCGGCGCGTTCTCGGCCAGCCGTTCCCCGGCGCGGTCCTCGGTCTCGGCGCCGAACAACCCCTCGTCGAACAGGCCGTCACTCACGGCTTCGACGCTACCCGCCGGTCGGAACGAAACCGCGCCGGAGGTGCGCGAACGGCACCTCCGGCGCGGTGCGGGTCAGCCCGCGTGGGCCGGCATCGCCACTTCGGTCCGCGCGTTGTCGCGTTCGCGCTGCGCGGCCCAGTTCTCCACCGCCTGGTGGCACGCCTGGTCCAGGTGCCGGACGGTGCTCAGGTCCAAGTGCACGCTCTTGTCCGACGGCAGGCTCTCCAGCCGCTCCAGCAGCCGCGGGAGCCGCAGGAACGTGGCGTTGCCGCCGAGTTCGACGTGCACGTGGTCCTCGCCCTGCTCCTCCTGCTTGACCGACAGCCGGGACACGTCGAAGGCGGTCTTGATCACCGCGGCGGCGAGCCCGATCAGCGTGCCGATCAGCAGGTCGGTGGCCACGATCATGACCGCGGTCAGCACCAGCACCGCAGCCTCCGGGCGGTTGGTCCTGGCCAGCTGCACGACCTTGCCCGGCTCGAGCAGCTTCCAGCCGGCGTGGATCAGCACCGCGGCGAGCACCGCGGTCGGGATGAACGCCAGCACGCCCGGCAGCGCCACCACGAACAGCAGCAGCCACACGCCGTGCAGGATCCGGGACAGCTTCGTCTTCGCCCCCGCGCGGACGTTCGCGCCGGAGCGCACGATCACCGCGGTCATCGGCAACGCGCCCAGCACCCCGCATACGGCGTTGCCCGCGCCCTGGGCGACGAGCTCCTTGTTGAACTGCGTCTTCGGGCGGTCGTGCATCCGGTCGACCGCGGCCGCGCTGAACAGGCTCTCCGCCGATGCGATCAGCCCGAACGTCAGCATCGATCCGAGCACCGCCGGGGTGAACGCGGAGCCCCACGACTCGCCGGTCGGGACGTTGATCGCCTCCAGCAGGGAGCCGACCTCGATCGTCTTCAGGGGCAGCCCCAGCACGTAGGTCGCGCCGCTGACCAGCACCACCGCGACCAGCGCGGCGGGAACGTTGCGCACCTTCTCCGGCAGCTTCGGCCAGCCGAACAGGATCACCAGCGCCACCACGGTGACGGCGACCCCGGCCAGCCCCTGCGGAGTCGTGAACATCGTGCTCACCAGCCCCGGGAGCCCGGCGAACTTGGCCGAGGTCTCGGAGGGCTGCTCCAGCCCGCCCACCGGGTAGAGCTGGCCGAGCATGATCACCAGGCCGATGCCCGCCAGCATGCCCTGCACCACCGAAGGCGAGATCGCCCGGAACCAGGTTCCGATCCGGCCCAGCCCCATCAAGATCTGCAACACGCCTGCACCGAGCACGATGATGCCGAGCATCCCGAGCCCGTAATCGGCCACCGCCGAGGCCACCAGCACGGTCAGCCCGGCCGCCGGGCCGCTGACCTGCATGGTGCTGCCCGGTAGCAGCCCCACCACGATGCCTCCGACGACACCGGTGATGATGCCGAGTTCGGCGGGCACGCCGGATGCGACGGCGACACCGACGCACAGCGGCAGCGCCACCAGGAACACGACCAGCGAAGCCCCCAGGTCGGCGCCGAAAGTTCCCTTCGGCCACTGCGGGACGCCGGTCTTGGCGCGACGGGAGGTCGCGTCGACTTGAGTGGTCACGTTGCACTCTCCGTATGAGTTTCGAGTGACGGGTAGCGCGTCCGCGCGCCGTTAGCGCGCGGACGTGCGGGAACGCGTGCGGGACTGCGGCCGCGAGAGCGCGTGATCGCCGCTGAACACGCGGGGCCGCGCCGTCGCCCGGCCGCGCCGCACAACGGCAACGCGGCATCCGGGTGGACGGCGTCAGGCAGTCCCGACGAATCGGCGGTGGATCACCGCCGCGGAAATGTCACAACGGAAGGAAATCCGACTCTTCCGGCCGATCCGGCCCGGTTTCCCCGGAGTGCCAGACCAATCCGGTGTCGATCTCGTAGAACCAGCCGTGCACCCGCAACTCGCCCGCGGCGGCCCGTTCCCGGATGAACGGGTATTCGAACAACGTGCGCAGCTGCTCGCGCACGTGCTGCTTGCATTCCGAACGCACGCCGTCTTCGAGCGCGGGCGCTTCGGATACCGGCGGTTCACCGGTGCCCAGCCAGCCCCGCATCGCGGGAAGGCTTTCCAGCCCGCGCCCGGCGATCGCCTTCGCGGTCACCGCACCGCAGTGCGAGTGCCCGCAAACAACGATCTCGGGAACCTTCAGCTGCAGCACCGCGTATTCGATCGTGGCCATTTCGCTGGACGCCGAATCGGGCACGTATTCGGGCACCACGTTGCCCGCGGTCCGCAATTCGAACAGTTCCCCGGGCTGGGCGCCGGTGAGCTGCGCGGGGACCACCCGCGAATCGGAACAGGTGATGAACAGCGCGGCCGGCTGCTGACCGGTGGCCAGCCGTTTGCGGTGCGCTTCGGACACCGTGCGCGGATGGTTGCGCGCACGGTCCACCAGGTGCTCGAAAGTCATGTTGTCGCCTCACTGGACGCTTCAGGATCGTCGTCTGCCGTCGAACGCACGCGTGGTGCGCGAACGTCTCAGTGCCGATAAACCTGCAGCGTTGCGGGCGCATGTCGGCTGCGCGCGGCGGCCTCGTGCGGCTTGGTGCGCGCGCGCAGGGCGGCGGTGAACAGGTCGTGCCGCGCGCCGGGGCCCGCTTGCAGCCCGTCCGGCAGCGGCGCACCGCGATCCGGAGTGCGCCGTTCGCGCCGGGTGCCGTCCTCGGACGCCGCGCGCTGGCGCAGTTTCCCGGTGTCCCGGTTCTCCTTGATCTCGGATTTGACCTCGGCCGGGTTGCGCATCGTCAAATCACTGGCCAGCGCGGGCTGCAACGGGGAGACCACGGCGACCAGAACCGAGAACAGCAGGAACACTCCTGCGCGCACGATCCTGACCTTCATGACTCCTCCGCGAAATTGCGATGCCGAACGACCGCAGCGGCCGGGTCGACGATGACCCGCCGGATGACTCGATCCGTCCCTCTCGGACACCTCGTCGAGCAGCCCCATGCTAACGGGGCCGGGTGACGGATCGCCGAACACAAGGTATCCGACCAACGCAGTCTACTCGCAAGCCACGAACCGGGTGATCATCGCCCTAAAAATGAAGAAACATTAATCCGCCGCCGAGCGGCGGGCCGGGACGCCACCCGGCAACCGCGGTGCGGCCACTCCGACAGCGGATTGCCGGACATGCGCGAACACGCATGGTTCGCGGAAATCCATTCGCGAACGACGTGAAAAGTTGCGAATGGGTGAGCCGCGGATTAACCGCGAGTGTCGGCGACACGATAGTGGTACTCGTGCGAGAACTCGAAACCGCAGCCCGCGTACAGCCGCCGTGCGGCGTCGTTGTCCTGCTCGACCTGGAGGAACATGCCGCTCGCCCGCACCTCGCCTGCCCAGCGGGCGCCCGCGCGCAGCACCGCACGAGCCACGCCCCGTCCGCGCGCCCACGGCGCGGTCGCCATGCAGTACACCGCGCACCACCGGCCTTCCCGCACGAACAGGCCGATCCCGGCCGCAACGCCGTCCACCAGGGCGGTCGCGTACCGGGCGGGCCGATCGATCGATCCGCGCCAAGCCGGGCTCCGACCGGCCGCGGACCGCGCTGGAGGCGTCCAGCCAGCGCTTCATCGGCTCGTCGTCGAGACGGACCTCGACTCCGGCGGCCGGCACGTCGCCCGGCCCCGGCAACTCGGCGGTCAGCACGTGCACCGGCGTCACCTGCCGGAAACCGCGCTCCGCCAGCCCGACGTCCAGTTCCTCGTGCCACCGCGACGGGCTGACCTGCACCGAAGCACGAGCACCGCGCTCGGAGTAGAACCGCACGACCTGTTCGATCTCGGCCGCTACATCGCGCACCCGCGAAGGCGGCAGCGCGGAGTTCGAGCGCCACCGGTCCAAATCCGCGCAGTACCGCAGCAACCAGCCACCGCGGTGCTGCGCCGTGCTCGCCGGCCATGTCATCGCGGCGGCGCGCTCGACCTCGGACACCCGCACCGCGTCCGGCTCAACACCGCCGGAGATTTCGTCCTGCACGGCCGCGCAGCATACTCAGCGCCTGGTCACTTCTCCTCGGTCCGGAACGCCGGATACCGCAACAGCTGCAACGCACCCGCGCCGAAGCGCTCCACCAGCGCGTCGACCATCCGCGAGGCGTACTCGGCCAGCTCCGGTTCCCCGCACGCCTGCGCGTCGTCGCGCAACCGCCGCCACCGGTCCACCAGCGCCGTGCTGCGCCGCGGCGAGGGCATGTGCAGGTCGATCGGCCGGTCCGACTCGCCGGTGCGCGGCAGGAACCACCAGGTCGACACCCACACCCACAGCAGCTGCGCGTCGAACAGCCGGGGCAGCAGCACCTCGTCGTCGTCCAGCTCCGGCCACACCTCGGCGATCTCCGATCGCCAGGTCGCGAGCATCCCGTCGGCCAGGTTCTCCGGCAACGCGTAGGAGCACCACGAGGACGGGAAGGGGTACTGCAGGTAGGCCGCGTCCAGCGCCACGTCGCGCACGCAGCCCCACTCGAAGTCGAGAAACCGCACCCCGGTTCCGGTGACCAGGCTGTTGTCCGGGCAGATGTCGGACGGGCTGAACGAGCGGTAGCGGCCGGACTCGAGCAGCTCCGCGGCTGAAGCCAGCCGCGCCGAGACCTCGGGCGAGGTCGGCAGGTCCAGCGTCTGCTCGAGCAGGCCGGGCAGTTCGGTCAGCGACCGCGCGATGTCCTCGGCTACCGGGTCCGTCCAGGACTTGGCGCCGACGCGGCGCATCAGCGCCTCGAAATCGGCCTCCCGGCCCGCCAGCGTGGTGTGCAGCCGCCCGAGCGCCCTGGCCCAGGCCAGCAGCGCGCGCTCGGCCGCGCGGGGGTCTTCGCCGAAGAGCACGTCGGCGAGCGTGGAACCGCGCCCGAGGTCCTCCAGCACCAGCAGCCGCCGATCGGCGTCGTGCGC
>NZ_JAFRFW010000994.1:0-1946 GCF_017434145.1 Saccharopolyspora sp.
ACCGTGCGCTCGACGCCGACGACCGAAGCCAGCTAGACCAAGGCGTCCGCGAGGTCCTGAGCCCGGTGCGCCGCGTCCGCCCCTGCGTGGCTGAAGGTGAAACCGAGCAGCCACGGGCGGTCCTCACCGTCCACGAGGAAGTTCTTCGCCCGCAGATCGTGGTGCGCGATGCCCGCGTCTGCCAGCAGGGTCAGCTGCGTCCAGATCGCGTCCAGCAGTTCGTCGTCGATCTCCGAGCGCGGGAGGTCCGGGAGTCTGCGGCCGTCCACGTGCCGCAGCACCAGCAGCGGTGGCGCGAACTTCGCGTCGCAGACCTGCACGACCGCGGGAGTGCGCACCCCGGAGCGTTCGGCGAGCAGCCCGACGTACGCCTCGTGCTCGGTCTCGTGGTGCGGTGTGGACAGCCGCGGTTCTTCCTGCGCATCGGGTGAGGCGTTCCAGCGCCGGAACCCGTGCAGCAGCCCGGCCCGCCTGCGCATCCGCCGCACGGATTTGACCCGGAGGGTGTCGCCGCCGGCGGTGCGCACGGCGAATTCGCGCGGCTCGAACAGCCGGTAGCGCAGGGCGACGATCGATTCGGGCGCGCACCCGGCCAGCTCCAGCTCGCGCTGCACGACCCGTTCGGAGACCTTGCGCCCGGGCGCGCCCGCCAGGACGTGGAACAACGTCCCGGTGCCCCACCCCAGCAGCGCTCCCCCGGCCGCGCCCAGCGGCAGGTAGAGCCCGAGGTGCAGAACGGCCACCACGACCAGGACGCTGAGCACCCCGCCGATCCGCCTCGCCACGCTCCCCAGGTACGGGCCGGTGACCACCGTCAGCGCCACCACGACCGCCACCTCGGTAGCGGGGAACGGGACGCTGCCGGGAGGCGGAGCGGGAACGGCGGAAACCGGGCGGGGGCCGAGGACGGACTGGATCACTTCGGCGAGTCCCCAGGTCACCGCGCCTGCCGCGCCGCACAGCAGCCCCGCCCGAATCTTCTTGAAGTACAGCGCGACCGCCGCGACCACGGCGATGGCCACCCAGGACCCGCACCAGCTCAACGCGACCCAGAACGGGCCGGGCACCGCGGGAATCCGCTGCAGCTGCCGCAGGATCGCGAGTTCGACGGGGTTGGCGGGCACCAGCGCCAGCAGCACGCTCAGCGTCAGCAGCGCTCCGGCGACCAGCACTCGCAGCAGGTCCCGCGGGCGCCGCCCGATCGACAACCGCAGGCGGGATTCCGGGGAGGCGCTGCCCTCCCCGTCCGGCGATTCCCCCCGCTGCACCACTCGCCAATACCTCGCGGCTCGACGCGCTCGTCCCGGCCGGCGGCGCACGGCGCACCCGTTGCGGGTACCCGCCGCGCGATCGGCACCGGGACCGCCGAGCGTTGGAACTGCCCCGACGATAGGCGGCCCCGGCCCCGTTCTGCCGGTCGGAGGCACCGGCGGCGCGGAGCCGGCCGCGGGCCGCCTACGTCGACCGCCGGGTTCCTATCGGCGGGAAGGGGCGACGGTGTCGTCGTAGAGGCGCGTGGCTTCGGACAGTGCCCGTGCCATCGGCGTCGGCCCCCATCGCGCGACGAGCTCGTCGAAGCCCGCGCACGCCTGGTCCGGATCGCCACCGGCTTGGTCGAGCAGTTGCACGATCTGGCCGGTCAGCCACAGGTGCAGCACTTCGCCCTCGTACGGTCCGCTCGGTGTCATCGGCACGGTCCCCCTTGCAGTCCGGGTGCGTTGGCCGGGGGAGACCGGCAGGTCCGCGGGCGATGACACGCACTCACTCGAACGTGTGGCTAGCCGACTGCTTGGAAACGAACGGTCACGACCGGAGGCGGCCCACTCCGGCCGGACCCGCTCACGCGGTAGCGACCCCGCTGCGGCCGAGGATCTCGTCCACCGTCTGCTCCACCGTCAGCGCGGCGTTGTCCACCCAGACGCCCTCACCGGGAATCTGACCGCGCA
>NZ_JAFRFW010000106.1:0-1630 GCF_017434145.1 Saccharopolyspora sp.
CGCCCCCGGACCGCCTCAGCCACCCGGAGCAGCGCGGGCGAGAACGGTGCCCGTCCGGTGCCGGGACTCCGGCGAGTTCAGATCAGCGCGCTCGGATCGGCGGGCACGTCCACGGAATGCTCACGCAGCGCGCTCAGCGGCACGTCTTCGGTGGTGTCGGCGTGCGTGGCCGCCAGCAGCACCGGCGGTGCCACACCCGCCTCGTACGCCTCCCGCCAGCGGTCGGCGCACACGCACCAGCGATCACCCGGTTGCAGGCCGGCGAACCCGTGCTCGGGGCGCGGCGTGACCAGGTCGTTGCCCGCTTCCTGCTGCTGCACGAGGAATTCGGTGGACACCACCGCGCAAACGGTGTGCCTGCCGACGTCCTCGGGTCCGGTGGAGCAACATCCGTCCCGGTAGAAGCCGGTGAGGGGATCGGTGCCGCAGGGCTCCAGCTCGCCACCGAGCACGTTGCGTTCGGTCGTCATGAGGACACCTTCATTTCCCACACCTGTCGGCTCTGGCCCGGCCCCGGCCCGACGTGCCTGCGGCCTGGCCACCCAAGTGTGGCGAGAACCGCCGAATCCGTCCAGTACTGGCGGTTTCGGCGGCTGTGCGGGGATTTCTAGCGCGGCATCCGGCGCCACACCGCCCGCGGTGCGTACCGCAGCACACCGAAGAGCACCCGCAGCGCGAACGGCACCCACACCTCGTTCCTGCCGCGGCGAAGCGCCCGCGCGGCCGAGTCCGCGACCTGATCCGGGGTGCTGGAGAACGGCGCGGGCGACATCCCTTCGGTCATCCGCCCGATCACGAACCCCGGCCGCACCACCAGCAGGTGCACACCGGTACCCGCCAGAGCGTCGGAGAGCCCGCTGGCGAACCCGTCCAGCCCGGCCTTGGCCGAGCCGTACACGTAGTTCGCCCGCCGCACCCGGACTCCGGCCACCGAGGAGAACACCACGATCCGCCCGCGTCCCTGCGCCCGCAGCAGCGTCGCCAGGTGGGTCAGCACCGTCACGTGCGCCACGTAGTCGGTGTGCACGATCGACATCGCGTGCTCGGCGTCGGTCTCGGCCCGCTGCTGATCGCCGAGGATGCCGAACGAGACGATCACGTCGTCGATCGGGCCGTGCCGCTCGGTGATCTGGTCGAGGACTTCCCGGTGCCTGCCGGTGTCGTCGGCGTCGAACTCGACCCGTTCGACGTGGTCCGCGCCCGCCTGCCGCAGCTCGCGCTCCTGCTCGTCGAGGTCACCGCTGCGCCGGGCGGCGAGCACGACGGTGCGCGCGCCCGCGTCCACCAGCCGCCGGGCCAGTGCCACGCCGATCTCGCTGCGCCCGCCGAGGACCAGAACCGTTCCGCTCATCGCGGCCAGTCTGCCCGACGGTGATCAACGGCTCCCGGGCGAGGGTGCCGTGCCGCCCCGGCAGAAGCTCACGATCCGCTCCCGCAGCGCGCCCGAGGTCGCCGCGGCCACCCCGCGGTGATCACCGGCGACCTCGAAGTAGCGCAGCTCAGGACCGGCCGCGCCGAGCCCGGCGACCGCCCGCCGCAGCTGCCTGGCTCGCTGCACGGGCACCACCTCGTCTTCGACGCCGTGCACCAGCAGCAGGGGTGAAGTCACCGAGGTGATCGTGCGCGGCAG
>NZ_JAFRFW010000995.1:0-2484 GCF_017434145.1 Saccharopolyspora sp.
GGACAACCGCCAGCAGGACGACGACGATGACGGCGGCCGCAGGCGCGGACGCCGGTTCCGGGACCGCCGCCGCAACCGCGGCCGCGGCGAAGGCGGCGGCGAGCCGGAGGTCCGCGAGGACGACGTGCTGCTGCCGGTGGCCGGCATCCTGGACGTGCTGGAGAACTACGCGTTCGTGCGCACTTCCGGCTACCTCGCCGGGCCGAACGACGTGTACGTGTCGCTGTCGCTGGTCCGCAAGTACGGGCTGCGCCGCGGTGACGCGATCAAGGGCGTCATCCGGCAGCCGCGGGAGGGCGAGCAGCAGCGGCAGAAGTTCAACCCGCTGGTGCGGGTGGACGCGATCAACGGCTTGGAGCCGGACGCCGCCAAGGGCCGCTCCGAGTTCCACAAGCTGACCCCGCTGTACCCGAACGAGCGGCTGCGGCTGGAGACCGAGCCGCAGAACCTCACCGGCCGGATCATCGACCTCGTCATGCCGGTCGGCAAGGGCCAGCGCGCGCTGATCGTCTCCCCGCCGAAGGCGGGCAAGACGATGATCCTGCAGGCGATCGCGAACGCGATCACCACGAACAACCCGGAATGCCACCTCATGGTGGTGCTCGCCGACGAGCGCCCCGAAGAGGTCACCGACATGCAGCGCTCGGTCAAGGGCGAGGTCATCGCTTCGACCTTCGACCGGCCGCCGGCAGACCACACCACGGTCGCCGAGCTGTCCATCGAGCGCGCCAAGCGGCTGGTGGAGATGGGCCACGACGTGGTCGTGCTGCTGGACTCGATCACCCGTCTCGGCCGGGCCTACAACCTGGCCGCCCCGGCATCCGGGCGCATCCTGTCCGGTGGTGTGGATTCCACGGCGCTGTACCCGCCGAAGCGGTTCCTCGGCGCGGCCCGCAACATCGAGAACGGCGGTGCGCTGACCAACTTCGCCCCCGCGCTGGTGGAGACCGGTTCCACCATGGACACGGTGATCTTCGAGGAGTTCAAGGGCACCGGCAACGCGGAGCTCAAGCTGGACCGCAAGCTCTCGGACAAGCGGCTGTTCCCGGCGGTCGACGTGGACGCCTCCAGCACCCGCAAGGACGAGATCCTGCTGTCCCCGGACGAGTTGGCGGTGACCCACCAGCTGCGCCGGGTGCTCTCGGCCTTGGACGCGCAGCAGTCCTTGGAGCTGCTGCAGGACCGGTTGCGCAAGTCGCGGACCAACATCGAATTCCTGATGCAGGTCGCCAAGCAGACTCCGGGCAAGGACGAAGACTGACGCTGGGCGCCGAACTGGACCGGCCCGCACCGCTCGGTGCGGGCCGGTTTCGTTTCACCAGGTCAACGCCTCGCAGCGGCGAGCGCACTCGACCGGTTCGACCTGCAAGGTCGCGTGCTCGATGCGGTAGCGCTCGGCGAGCATCCGTTGCGCGGCCACCAGCACCTCGCCGTGATCGGCGTCGGACGGGGTGGCCAAGTGCGCGGAGGCCACTTCCATCCCGGAGGTCAGCGTCCACACGTGCAGGTCGTGCACTTCGGTGACGGCAGGCAGCGCGCCGAGATCGTCGCGCATCGCTTGCACGTCGACGCCTTCGGGAGCTTGCTGCACGAGGATGCGCAGCGCCTGCCTGGCGAGCTTCCAGGTGCGCGGCAACACCCACAGCCCGACCGCGACGGCGACGATCGGGTCGGCCAGGTACCAGCCGAAAGCCAGCGACAGGCCCCCACCGAGCAGTACGCCGACGGAGCCGATCGAATCGGCGACCACCTCGAGGTAGGCGCCGCGCACGTTGAGGCTCTCCCCCGCACCCTTGCGCAGCAGCAGGAAAACCACGAGGTTCGCCAGCAGTCCCGCGGCGGCGGTGAGCATCATGGGCACACCGGCCACTTCCGGCGGCTCCTGGAACCGGCCGATGGCCTCCACGAGGATGTAGACGGCGACGCCGAACAGCAGCACGGCGTTCGCCAACGCCGCCAGCACCTCGATGCGGTACCAGCCGAAGGTCCGCTTCCCCGCCGCCGGGCGGCGTGCCGCGGTGATCGCGGCGAGCGCCATCCCGACGCCGAGCACGTCCGTCAGCATGTGTCCCGCGTCCGACAGCAGCGCGAGGGATGACGCGAAATACCCCACGAGCGCTTCCAGGACGAAGAACGCCAGCAGCACCACGAACGCCACGGCGAGCCGCCGCGAGTAGCGCCAGGAGGCGCTGGCGGGCACGTCCGCCGACATGCCATGCCCGTGGCCATGTCCATGGCCGTGTCCCATCAGGAGCCTCCTCTCCGCTCGCCCCAGATATATAGTCGAATGCGCATGAATGCAAGACGGCGCCCACCCAGTGGACTCGCCGCGAAGATCGCGACCGCGCAGGCCCCCTTATCGACTCTCCGACCCCATGCGCTAAGGTGAACGACGTCAGCAACGACAAGCCCTCGTAGCTCAGCGGATAGAGCACTGCCCTCCGGAGGCAGGTGTCGCAGGTTCGAGTCCTGCCGAGGGCGCCC
>NZ_JAFRFW010000996.1:0-2581 GCF_017434145.1 Saccharopolyspora sp.
CGACCGCGGCACCGACCGCACGGGGCCTCGCCGGTGCGGTCGGTGCTCGTCCTGCTTCCGCGCTCAGCGAGCCGCGGCGTTCGCGACCGCGCGCACCGACAGCGCCCGCTGGGCGGCCTCCCAATTGGCTGGATCGCCGCGCCAGGACTCGAGCGCGGGGCCGACCAGCGCCCGGCCGAACGAGTAGGTGAGTTCCCAGGGCAACGAGCCGCAGTTCTGCATGGCCCCGAGGTGCCTGGTCGCGGTCTCCGGGGTCTGCCCGCCGGACAGGAAGGCGATGCCGGGCACCGTCGGAGGCACCGTCTCGCGCAGGGTCTCCACCGTGGTCCGCGCGGCCTCGTCCACGCCGGGCTGCTCCGGGCAGTCCTTGCCGGCGACCACCATGTTCGGCTTGAGGACCATGCCGTCGAAGTCGACCTGCATGAGGGCGAGCTCGTCGAACAGCGACCGCAGCACCACCCGGGTCACCTGCTGGCACCGGGCCAGCGAGTGGGAGCCGTCCATCAGCACCTCGGGTTCCACGATCGGCACCAGGCCGCCTTCCTGGCAGAGCCCCGCGTACCGCGCCAGCGCGTGCACGTTGGCGCGAACCGCGCGTTCCGAAGGGAGGCCGTCCCCGATGTCGAACACCGCGCGCCACTTGGCGAAGGTCGCCCCGAGGCCCACGTACTCCGCGACCCGTTCGCGCAGCCCGTCGAGTCCTTCGGTGACCTTCTCCCCCGCGGCCCCCGCCAACGGCTTGGCGCCGGTGTCGACCTTGATGCCCGGGTGGATCCCCATGGCCGTCAGCGCCTCGGGGAAAGTGCGCCCGTCGGACAGCCGCTGGCGCAGCGTGTCGTCGGCGAGGATGACCCCGCTGATCGAATCGACCAGATCGGGAGTGGTGACGATCAATTCGCGGTAGACCCGCCGTTTCTCGTCCGCGGCCTCCACCCCGACGCTTTTCAGCCGGGCGGACATGGTTCCGATGCTCTCGTCGGCGGCGAGCACTCCGCGCCGATTGGAAACCAGGGTGTTCGCTACTTCGGCCAAGCTGGACATTTGTCGTTACGCCTCCTAGCGCGCCGTGTTTCAACCGGCTGACCGGTTCGGAATATCGCACCATAAACGATCGGGCGACGGCCGCCGTTGCCGGTGCCGGGTGCTCCCGGTCAGGACCGCGAGATTCGGACGGTCGCCCGCAGTCCGGGCGCGGACCGGGCCGGGCGCCGACGGACCCGAGGCGACCGCTTCCCGCCATGCATCCCTTCCTCTTCCTGCGGTTTCACCGCAGGAAGGACGCATACCGAGTAGCCAGGCTGCACGGATCTGTACGTCCGGTCAACGCATTCCGCACGAAGCGGTGCTCCGGCGCCACGAACGGTCCGGAAAACGCGCCAAGTGGATTCGCGGAGCACTCGCGCGAACCCGCAGCGACGTCGTCCCCGGAATTCGCCGACCGACACCTCGGAACGGCTCCGGAACCCATTGCACGGCCCCAGCGGTACGGGTATTCTGAATCGGCTCGACCAAAAGTTACCGGCTTTTGAATCCGATCAGGGGTGCATCTGTGTCACCGATGGAGCGCACCGAAACCAAGCGGGAACTCATCATCGAGGAAGCCTCCCGGATGATGTACGAGCGTGGCACCGGAGTGGGGGTGGATACGCTCGTCAGCGAGATCGGCGTCGCGAAGATGACGCTCTACAAGCACTTCCCGACCAAGACGGACCTCATCGTCGCGTGCTTGGAGCACATGGACGACTGCCACCGGGCGCGGCTGAGCGGGGACATCGACTGGACCTCGTCGCCCAGGCAGCGACTGCTGTCGGTCTTCGACGCCCTCCGCGTCTGGTTCGCCACGCCGTCGTTCCGCGGGTGCGCCTTCGTCAACGCGACCGTCGAGCTCGCCGACACCGCTCCGCAGGTGCGCAACGCGGTGCGCGAGCACAAGAACGCGATGCGCGCGTGGGTGGTCAAACTCGTCGAGGAGTGCGGGCTGCCGGACAAGCAGTTCGTCGCGAGCCAGCTCGCCCAGCTCATGGAGGGGGCGACCACGACGGCACTGCTCGAGCGGGATCCCGCGGCGGCCGACATCGCGCAGGCCACGGCCCTGCAGGTGCTGGACAAGGCCAAGGAGGCGAAGTCCGCCCGTTCGCTGTGAGAGCATCCCGACGCACCAGCGTTCAGAGCCCCAGCGCTTCGGTGACGAACTTCGCCCGACGACGGGAAACCGGGACGACCCCGCTGTAGTTCTCGACGGTGAGCTCGAGCTCCCCGCCGTCCTTGCGCTCCACTTCGCGCACCCGGCTGAGGTTCACCAGGTAGCTCCGGTGCACTCGCACGAAGCCGCATTCCGCGTACTTGTCATCGATGTTGTCGATCCCGTCGATCGCGCACCGGAAGCGTCCGAGATCGGTCCGGAGCCAGACGGCCCTGCCGATGGCCTCGGCCACGATCACCTCGGCGATGTCGAACAGGACCTGCCGCTCCCCTTTGATCCCGACAACACGTCGCGTCGACCCCATGGGTCCTCCCATAGCACCGTCTCGGAAGCCGTTTCGCCTCGCCTGGCTCCGTCCAGGTAGTACTGGTCTGTCCG
>NZ_JAFRFW010000997.1:0-8400 GCF_017434145.1 Saccharopolyspora sp.
CGAGTTCGACTTCGGCGCCGGTCCAGCCGTCGAGCTCGCTCGCGTAGCGGAGCACGGCGTCCATGCCGTCGCGTTCGATCGCGGCGAGCATCTCCGAGACCCGCTGCATCACCGCCGGGTCGCGTTGTGCGGCAGGGCCCTCGTGCGCCGGTGTCTTGAGCGGTCGGTACGAGCTACCGAGTTCCCTGAGCAGGGAGGGTGCGAAGCGCATGGCGGCGACCTTACGAACGGGCAAAGCACAGGACAAGATGATCGAAACCTGTGCTCGGCATAGGATTTCCTTGTGACACTGAAGCAGTTGCAGGCGTTCCTGCTCGCCGCCCGGACCGGCTCGTTCACCGCTGCGGCGGCGGCCATGGGGGTCGCTCAGGCGTCGGTCTCGGAGTTGATCCGCAAGCTCGAGGACGATCACGCCACCCCGCTGTTCACCAGGGGAGCCCGGCGGCTGGTGCTCACCGCCGCAGGCGAGACGCTGCTGCCGTTCGCCGAGCAGGCCACGGCCGCCGCCGACGGCGGTGCGCAAGCGCTGCGTTCGGTGCGTTCCCTGGACGGCGGGGTCGCCACCTTCGGGCTGCTGCGCAACGCCGGCTACTACCTGCTCTCCGACCTCGCGCAGCGCTTCCACGACCGCTATCCCGATGTGCGCATCCGGCTGATCGGGCTGAACTCCGTCGAGGTGGCGGCCGCCGTCGCGGCGGGAACCGTGGAGGCCGGGCTGGTCGTGCTGCCCATCGACGACGAAGGTCTCGAAGTGACCCCGCTGCTGCGGGACGAGGTGTGCTACGCCACCGCCGATCCGGCCCGTGCGGAAGAACCGCTGCGGATCGAGGACCTCGCGCAGGCCAAGCTGATCCTCTACGACGCGCACTACGGCTGGGCCGACCCGACGCGCCGCCAGCTCGCCGATCGCGCTCAGCTCGCGGGACTTCGGCTCGATCCGTGGATCGAGGTCGAGCACGTGGAATCCGCGCTGTCACTGGTGCAGCGCGGCGTCGGCGACACCGTCCTCGCTCGCGCGGTGGCGAACAGCGCGATGTGCCCGCCGAATCTGCACATGGTGGGCTTCCACGAGCCGCTCCACGACACCATCGCACTCGTGCGCAGGCGCTCCACCACGCTTTCCCCGGCCACCCGTGAACTCGCCGACCTCGCCCGGCGAATGCTCCCGCACCATCCGGCTGCGGAGCGGTGAGCCGAATTCGTCCACAAAGGACTAACTGCGGTGCGGGGCGCCGCTTCCTGTGTGGTGCGTGGCGCTGCGATGGTGGGCGACCGGCCGCGGGGGCGAGGCGTGCGACGGATCGGTGGCGTCCGGATGGCTCGATGGCGATCAGCTGGGCGGCGATCAGCTGGGCGAATCGGAAGGGGTTCATGAACTCCATGCTCCGGAGTCGAACCCGTGTTCGCCATAGCTGGACCAGGTGATCTTAAGGTCCATTGTGGACGGATGAAAGTCCTTGCTGTGCAAAGCTGAATTCGCTCGAAAAGGTGTGAATCCAGGATCGGCGGACGATCAGTCCTGCCGCACGGTGATCGCCTGCGCCGGGCAGATCCGCTCCGCCTGCGCCACTTCCCCGGCGAAGTCGTCGCCGGGACGGCTCTCCAGCGCCGTGACGATGCCGTCGTCGTCCTGGTCGAACACGTCCGGGGCGGACAGCACGCACTGCCCGGCGCCCACGCACCTGTCCCGGTCCACGCTGATCTCCACGTGCCTTCCTCCTGCTCACGGGTCCAACGACGGCGCTCACCAGCGGACCGGCAGCGAGTGCAGCCCGAACAGCACGCCGTCGTACTTGAATGGCAGTTCCTCCACCGGCGCGGCCAGCCGCAGCCCGGGAATCCGCTCGAACAACGCCCGGTAGGCGGCCTCCATCTCGCCGCGCACCAGGTTCTGCCCGAGGCACTGGTGCACGCCGTAGCCGAACGCGACGTGGTGCCGCGCCGCCTGCTCGGGATCGAACCGGTGCGGGCAGCCGAAAGCCGCTTCGTCGTGGTTCGCGGCCGCCACCAGCGGCACGATGCCCTCGCCCGCCTCGATCCGCTGCCCGCTGATCTCCAGGTCCTCGGTCGCCACCCGCAGCGCCACCAGGTCGGCGACCGAGTGCAGCCGCAGCAGCTCCTCGACTATCCCGTCGGCGCCGACCCACTCGGGGTGCATGAGCAGGGTGAGCACGCCGAGCGCGATGTTGTTCGCGGTGGTCTCGTGCCCGGCGATGAGCAGCAGCATGGAGACCCCGGAAAGCTCCGCGGCCGAGAGGTTCCCGCCCGCCAGCAGCCTGCTGATCAGGTCCTCGCCCGGCCGCTTCGCCTTGATCTTGATGAGCCGGTTGAGGTAGCGCAGCAGCTCCTTGGTCGCGGTCTCCCGCTGCTGATCGGTGGCGGTCGTGCTGACCAGCACCCGGGTCTTGGCCTCGAAGAAGTCCCGATCGGCCGCCGGCACCCCGAGCAGGCTGGAGATCACCAGCGAGGGGACCGGCAGCGCGAAGTCGGCGACCAGGTCCGCGTCCGGCCCGGCCGCCAGCATCGCATCGACCCGCTCGTCGACGATCTCCTCGATCGTCGGGCGCAGCGCCCGGATGCGGCGCACCGAGAACTCGGGGATCAGGGTCTTGCGGAACCGGTCGTGCTGCGGCGGGTCCAGCGCCACGAACCACCCGGGCATCGTGTCCGGCGATGGCACCCCGCCGGTGCGGCCGAGCAGGCTGGGAAAGCCGTCGTGGTCCGGATTCGAGCTGACCCGCGGGTCGGTGAGCACCGCGCGCACGTCCTCGTGCCGGGTCACCAGCCACACCACCGCGCCGGTGGGCAGCCGGGACCGGACCAGGCCGGGCTGTTCGCGGAACCGGGCGTACTCCTCGGGCGGGAAGGACGCTCCGGGACGGCGCAGCGGGAAATCGACCGGTGTGCTCGCAGTCGTCATGTCGGCACTTCCCTCGAGCGAGTTGATCGTGCGTGGAACTCGCGCACCTTGCCGACGACGTGCTCCTGGTCCTCGGCGGTGAGCCCGGTGTGGGTGGGCAGGTACAGGCCGTCCGCGGCGAACCGGCTGGCGTTGAGCTCGGGCCAGCCCGGGTCGCGGTACATCGGCTGCCTGCTCATCGGCTTGAAGAAGACCCTGGTCTCGATGCCCTCCTCGGCGAGGAACGCGCGGAGCCCGTCGCGGTCGCGCGTGCGCAGGTCGTACATCCACAGCACGTCCCGCCGTGGCAGCAGGGTGATGCCGTCGATGTCGCGCAAGCCCTCGTCGTAGCGCTTCTCGATCTCGTTGCGCGCGGCCAGGATCTCGTCCAGCTGCTCGGTCTGGCCCAGCGCGATCGCGGCTTGTACCGCGGTCATGCGGAAGTTGTAGGCGAGTTTCTTGTGCAGGAAGCTGTGATCGCTGGTGAACGCCATCCCGCGCAGGTGCGCCAGCTGCGCGGCCAGCCGCTCGTCGTCGGTGAGGCAGATGCCGCCCTCACCGGCCGTTATGATCTTGTTGGCGAACAGCGAGAAGCAGGCGATGTCGCCGACCGGCCGCACGCCGTGCGCCTCGGCGGAATCCTCCACCACGCGCAGGTTGTACTCGTGGGCCAGCTCCAGGATCGGGTCCATCGCGCAGCGCCTGCCGTAGATGTGCACCGGCATGATCGCCTTGGTGCGCGGCGTGATCCGTTCCTCGATCCGGGTGACGTCGATGTTGAGGTCGTCGGCGCAGTCCACGAACACCGGAGTGGCGCCGGTGTAGCTGACCGCCCAGGCGCTCGCGATCATCGTGAACTCCGGGACGATCACTTCGTCGCCGGGCCCGATGCCCAGCGCCCGCAGCGCGAGGGTGAGCGCGGTGGTGCCGGACGAGCAGGCGACGCCGTGCGCGGTGCCGTTGTACTCGGCGAACGCCTCCTCGAAGCGCCGCACGAACGGTCCCTGCGAGGAGATCCAGCCGTCGCCGACGGCCTGCGTGGCGTAGGTGAGCTCGTTGCCGTTGAGCCAAGGTTTGGAGACCGGCTGGCTGATGGCCATCTCAGATCCTCGCCCGTTCCTCGTCGCGCAGCGCGGGTAGCTCGAGCAGGAGTTCCGCAGCGGCTTCGCGACCACCGGCGTTCCGCAGCAGTTGTCCGAAAACCTCCGCCCGTTCGGTGAAACCGCGCTCGTCGAGCACCGTGGTCAGCTTGTCCAGCACGTCCTCGACGTCGAAGGTCTCCGGGTGGTCGAGGGTGCGGCTCACGCCGAAGTCGTGCCCGCGCACCGCCTGGTCGTCGCAGTCCACCCACAGTGGACGCACCACCAGCGGTTTGCCGAAGTGCAGGCCCTCGTGGAAACCGTTGCCGCCGGCGTGGGTGAAGAACAGCTTCACGTGCGGGTGGGCCAGCACGTCCAACTGGGACGGAACCCAGTCCTCCACCCGCAGGTTCTCCGGCAGCTCGTCCGGCAACAGGTGTTGCTGCTCGGCCGGGAGCTTCCACAGCACGTGCGTGCCGCGGTCGGCGAGACGGCGGACGACTTCCAGCAGCGCGCGCACCTGCTCGGCGGTGAGGCGGGTGATCGTGCCGAATCCCATGTAGACGACGGAATCCCGTTCATCCAGCCACTGCGCGAGTCCCTCGTCGTCCGGCGCCTGCGGCAGCGGCGGCACCATCGTGCCGACCAGCCGCATGTGCGCGGGCACCGGGAACGGGTAGTCCAGTTCGGGGATCGAGTAGCACAGCACCATCTCGGCGCGTTCGATGCGGGACATGAACCCGGCCGCGTCGCCGGAGATGCCGAGCGAGTCGCGGACCCGCTGGTCCTCCGCGGCCCGCTCGCGCAGCTGCTTGGTCATGAACATCGCCAGCGTGCGGAACTTGAAGACCCGGTTGGCGATCCGCTGCCGCAGCGTCATCGCGTGCGGCAGCCCGGAGTGCGGCACCGGGAAGTCCGGCCCGGTGTAGGACTTCGCGAACGGCACGTGCGAGGTGAGCACGTTGCTCGGCATGAACGGCACGCCGAGCGTGAACGGGATGCCCTTGGTGATCGCCAGCTCGTAGCCGAAGTTGCACATGCTCTCCACGACCATGAGCGCCGGCGCGATCTCGTCGACGGCCTCTTCCAGCGCGCGGTACTTGGAAACCCGCGCACGGGGAGAGAAAGTGTGCCGGATGACCGCGGCGTGCGCCCTGAACCGGGAGCGCTGGGTGACCTCGCGGTAGGTCTCGTCGTCCCACGTCACCGCCGACATCTCCGGCACCACGCCGCCGAGGGGGACGAAGTGCACCGGGGTGCCTACGCCCGCGGCCTCGACCTGCTCGCGCCGGTTGTCGTCGGTGGCGAAGTACAGGTCCTCGACGCCGTTGCGGGACAGTTCCTCGGCCAGCACGAGCAGCGGGTTGAGCAGCCCGCTCTCCGGATAGCTGACGAACAGCACGGGCCGCCGGGTCGACGCCATGAACTTGAGCCCTTCGCGAGTCGGTCGTCCCGGTGCGGGGGACGTTGGCTGGCGGGGACTTTCTCCCACACCGCAACGAGGAGAATCCCTAGTTCACCGGTCGCGTTCCCGTGCCGCTCTAGGGAAAAGTACAGCGCTCGCCTGCATACCGTCTGCCACGACCGCCCGACCCGAGGCCGAAGGTGGTGCAGCGCATGACGATTCCAGAGCACGACCCGATCGCGGTGGTGTCGATGGCGTGCCGGTTCCCCGGTGCCGTCGGCTCGCCGGAGGAGTTGTGGCGGCTTGTCACGTCCGACGACACCGCGATGTCGCCGCTTCCCGCGGATCGGGGTTGGGACGTGGCGCAGCTGCGCGCCGCCGGTGTGCCGGAGGAGGGCGGATTCCTCAGCGGTGCGGCGGATTTCGACGCCGAGTTTTTCGGGATTTCGCCGCGCGAGGCGCTGGCGATGGACCCGCAGCAGCGGCTGCTGCTGGAGGTCGGCTGGGAGGCGCTGGAGCGCGCCGGGATGGATCCGCTCGGGTTGCGCGGCAGCCGGACCGGCGTGTTCGCCGGGGTGAACGGCCAGGACTACGCGGTGGCGGCGGCCGACTCCGGCGACGACCTGTCCGGGCATTCGGTCGCCGGGTTCGCCCCCGCGGTGATCTCCGGGAGGCTGGCTTACTTCCTGGGTCTGGAAGGCCCTTCGATCACTGTGGACACCGCGTCCTCGTCTTCGTTGGTGGCAGTGCATTCCGCCGTGCGCGCGCTGCGGTCGGGGGAGTGCGACATGGCGTTGGCGGCCGGTGTGACGGTCATGTCGACGCCCGCGGCGTTCGTGGGCTACACGCGGCAAGGTGGTCTCGCGCCGGATTCGCGGTGCAGGCCGTTCGCGGACGGTGCGTGCGGGACCGCGTGGTCCGAAGGCGTCGGTGCAGTGCTGGTGGAACCGTTGTCGCGTGCGCGCGCCAGTGGGCACGAGGTACTGGCGCTCATCCGTGGTTCGGCGGTGAACTCCGACGGTGCCTCGCACGGGCTCACCGCCCCGAGCGAGCACGCGCAGCAGGCCGTCATCCGCGCCGCGCTCGCCGACGCCGATCTGTCCACACAGGACGTGGACGCGCTGGAGGCGCACGGAACCGGGACGCGGCTGGGCGACCCGGTGGAGGCGTCCGCGGTGCTGGCTACCTACGGGCAGGACCGCGAGACGCCGCTGCTGATGGGATCGGTCAAGGGCCACATCGGACACGCGCAGGCGGCCGCCGGCATGGCCGGGTTGATCAAAACGGTGCTGGCGATGCGGCACGGAACGCTGCCGGGCATTCGCGGGGTGCAGGACGTGACGCGGGCGGTCGACTGGAGCGCGGGCGCGGTCGAGGTGCTCACCGCCGAAGCGCCGTGGCCCGGCGCGGATCGCCCCAAGCGCGCGGCGATCTCATCGTTCGGCATCAGCGGGACGAACGCGCACGTGATCCTCGAAGAGGGCGTCGCGAGCGCCGCATCGGCGGAACCGGTGCGGACCGTGCCCTCCGTCGTGCCGATCCCGGTGTCCGGCCGGACCGAGGCGGCGCTGGAGCAGCAGATCACCCGCGCGCGCGAGCTGGCCGAGCAGCACGCGGCGGCGGACCTGGGATTGTCGTGCGCGACCCGCCGGACCGCGTTCGAGCACCGTGCGGTGCTGCTGGCCGACGAGGGCGATGCGGTCGAAACCGCGCGCGGAGTCGTCGACGATGGGCGGCTCGCGGTGGTGTTCTCCGGGCAGGGGGCCCAGCGGCTCGGGATGGGCCGGGAGCTGCACGCGCGGTTCCCGGTGTTCGCCGACGCCCTGGACGAGGTTCTGCGCGCGGTCGACGAGCACGTGGGCGGTTCGCTGCGGGACGTGATCTGGGGCGCGGACGCCGCGGAGCTGGAGCGCACCGAGCACACCCAGCCCGCGCTGTTCGCGATCGAGGTCGCGCTGCACCGGCTCGCCGAATCCTGCGGTGTGCGGCCGGATCTGCTCGCCGGGCATTCCGTCGGTGAGATCACTGCGGCGCACGTTTCGGGTGCGCTGCCGCTCGCGGACGCCGCGGCGCTGGTGTGCGCGCGGGGACGGCTCATGCAGGCGTTGCCCGCCGGTGGCGCGATGGCGGCGGTGCACGCGTGCGAAGAGGACGTGGCGCCGCTGCTGGGCGACGAACTCGGCCTCGCCGCGATCAACGGTCCGTACTCCGTCGTGGTCTCCGGCACGGAACGAGCTGTCGATGCCGCTATGCGGCACTGCGCTGAGCAGGGTCGCAAAACCTCGAGGCTCAGCGTCTCGCACGCGTTCCACTCCCCGCTGATGGAGCCGATGCTGGCGGAGTTCCGCGAGGTGCTGCGCGGCCTGCGGTTCGGCGAACCGGCGGTGCCGGTGGTGTCCAACCTGACAGGCAAGCTCGCCGAGCCCGGCGAACTGGCCGATCCGGAGCACTGGGTCAGCCACGTCCGCGAGGCGGTGCGCTTCGCCGACGGCATCCGCGCGCTGCGTGCCGAAGGCGTGACGACGTTCCTGGAGATCGGCCCGGACGGGGTGCTTTCCGGAATGGTCCGCGAGTCGTTGGACGGCCCGGCGACCGTGGTTCCTGCGCTGCGCCGCGACCGCGGTGAGGAGTCCGCCTGGATCGGCGCGCTGGCGCGGCTGCACGTCACCGGCACCGGGGTCGACTGGAACGCGGTGCTTGCCGGGACCGGTGCCCGCCCGGTGGCGCTGCCCACCTATCCGTTCCAGCGCGAGCGCTACTGGCCGAGCCCTGCGGGTGCGCGGCTGCAGGTTCCCGGAGCCGCCGCCGAGCAGCAGATCGCAGAGCCCGGCCTGGCCGAACGGTTCGCCGAGCTCCCGGAATCCAAGCGCCTCCCGCACCTGCTCGACCTGGTGCGCGCCGAAGCCGCCACCGTGCTCGGCCACCGCACCACCGATGCGATCGGCCCGGAGCGGGTGTTCAAGGACGCCGGTTTCGAGTCGCTGACCGGAGTGGAGCTGCGCGACCGGCTCGCCGCC
>NZ_JAFRFW010000998.1:0-4631 GCF_017434145.1 Saccharopolyspora sp.
CAGCGCGGGAAATCCGCCGTCTCGATCGTCACGTCGAACGGCCCGGGCAGGATCAACGGTTTTCCGAACGGCTCCGCGCGTGCAGCTCGGTAGACGTCTTCGGCCGGATCGGAATACAGGGTCACCGTTGGCCACCGATCCGCGAACCGGTCGATGAGCAGGTAGAGCGGGATTGCAGCACGGGCGTAAGCGTGCAGTTTCCTGGTGCGGCCGGTATCCGCGTAGCCCTTCGAGGTGATTTCCACCGCGAGCAAGGCGGCTTCCCCGGGAATGACCCCTGATTCGCCCTCGGTGGCGTCGCGTGGGAACGCGATCAGGTCGGGTACGTACTGGCCAGGGAAAGGCGGTGCGGAAACGCCCGCGGTCTGGAATAGCACGATGTCTCGCGGCAGCGCCGGGTAGATCGATCGTTGGACCGAGTCGGCGATTAGATTGTGCTTCGGCGCGGGCGGCGGGGACATCACGATCCTTCCGTCGATGATCTCCGCGCGCCAGCCTTCGGGAGGATCGAGGTGCTCGAAGACCTCGACGAGTTCGTCCCAAGACGAATCCTGAAGTGCCGGGGCTGCACTCACAGCGCGATCACCTCCTGTATTGGTGTCATCACGCACTGTATCCTCCCGGTCTGACAATCAAGCATCGTCCCTGGTAATCAGCCTAGCGGTGATCCGTCCCGGCGTCGGTGGCCCACTCGTGGTCTTGGCACGGGCCGTGACCGCCGCTAGCCTCGATCGGGACAACACAACCGCGGGAGCCCGCACCGGCAGCGGGCTGAGAGGGCGGCTGGACCGATCGGTCCGGGGCCGCCGACCGCCTGAACCTGACCGGATAATGCCGGCGTAGGGAGTGAACGGCCATGGCCGACGTGCGTCCTGATCAGTCCACTGCGGACACCCGAGCCACCGCGGAAGCGCAGCGCCCGGTGCGCTCTCAGTCCACTGTGGAATCCGACGTGCCCGGGGTGACCACCGGCCCGATCACCGGCTCGCGCAAGGTCTACCGCGAGACCGCCGGGCTGCGCGTGCCGCAGCGCCGCATCGACCTCAGCAACGGCGAGCACCTGGACGTCTACGACACCTCCGGCCCGTACACCGACACCGCGGCCGACATTGACGTCCACAGTGGACTTCCGCGTGCCAGGGAAGGCTGGAACGGCGAGCACCGGACCCAGCTGGCGTGGGCGAAGGCGGGCGTGCTCACCCGCGAGATGGAGTTCGTCGCCGCGCGCGAGGACCTGCCTGCCGAGCTGGTGCGCGACGAGATCGCCCGCGGCCGCGCGGTGCTGCCCGCGAACCGCTGCCACCCGGAGACCGAGCCGATGATCATCGGGAAGAACTTCCTGGTGAAGGTGAACGCCAACATCGGCAACTCGGCGGTGACCTCGTCGGTCGAGGAAGAGGTCGAGAAGATGGTGTGGGCCGCCCGCTGGGGCGCCGACACGATCATGGACCTGTCCACCGGCAAGCGGATCCACGAAACCCGCGAGCGGATCCTGCGCAACTCGCCCGTCCCGGTCGGCACCGTGCCGATCTACCAGGCGCTGGAGAAGGTCGACGGCGATCCGGCGCAGCTGACCTGGGAGCTGTACCGGGACACCGTGATCGAGCAGTGCGAGCAGGGCGTGGACTACATGACCGTGCACGCGGGCGTGCTGCTGCGCTACGTGCCGCTGACCGCGCAGCGCGTCACGGGGATCGTCTCGCGCGGGGGTTCGATCATGGCGGCGTGGTGCCTGGCGCACCACCGGGAGAGCTTCCTGTACACGCACTTCTCCGAGCTGTGCGAGATCCTGCGGGACTACGACGTCACGTTCTCCCTCGGCGACGGGTTGCGGCCCGGATCCATCGCGGACGCCAACGACCGCGCCCAGTTCGCCGAGCTGGAAACCCTCGGCGAGCTCACCCGGATCGCCCGCGAGCACGACGTGCAGGTGATGATCGAAGGCCCCGGCCACGTGCCGATGCACAAGATCGCGGAGAACGTGCGGCTGGAAGAGGAGCTGTGCGACGAGGCGCCGTTCTACACCCTCGGGCCGCTGACCACCGACATCGCGCCCGCCTACGACCACATCACCTCCGGCATCGGCGCGGCGGTGATCGCGCAGGCCGGTACCGCGATGCTCTGCTACGTCACGCCGAAGGAGCACCTCGGGCTGCCGGTCCGGGACGACGTGAAGACCGGTGTGATCACCTACAAGATCGCCGCGCACGCCGGTGACCTCGCGAAGGGGCACCCGCGGGCGCAGGAGTGGGACGCCGCGCTGTCGAAGGCGCGGTTCGAGTTCCGCTGGACCGACCAGTTCCACCTGTCGCTGGACCCGGACACCGCGAAGTCCTTCCACGACCAGACACTGCCCGCGGAACCCGCGAAGACGGCGCACTTCTGCTCGATGTGCGGGCCGAAGTTCTGCTCCATGAAGATCACCCAGGACGTCCGCAGGTTCGCCGAGGAGCGCGGGTTGACCAGTGTGGAGGCGATCGAGGAAGGCATGCGGGAGAAGTCCGAGGAGTTCGCCGAGTCCGGCGGCGAGGTC
Organism: Saccharopolyspora sp.; assembly: GCF_017434145.1. Lineage (NCBI taxonomy): Bacteria > Bacillati > Actinomycetota > Actinomycetes > Pseudonocardiales > Pseudonocardiaceae > Saccharopolyspora > Saccharopolyspora sp. Next base: position 2,534 of record NZ_JAFRFW010000998.1, read on the forward strand.
TACCTGCCGATCGTGCGGTGAGTGCTTGCCTGTTGAGCTCGTTTTGCGTAGGTGGTCGGGTAGCGGAACCTCAGGCGCCGTCTCGCTGCGGGATCTCCTCCTGAAGTAGCGCCCTACTCGGCGTCGGAGCTGTCCTCGCGAGACGACGCCTGAGAACCCGCGGCGGTGCCGGTTGCGTAGGTGGCGAAAGCGGCTGACGCCGCTTGAAAAGACCAACACCAGAACCGTTCCGAGACAGGCGCCTAGGATGAGCAGGATGTACGACGAGCCTGGCCTGCGACGACCCGCCAACGACACGGCGCCGCCGACCGCGCTGACCATCGCCGGCTCGGACTCCGGTGGCAGTGCCGGGATGCACGCCGATCTGCGCGCGTTCTTCTCCTGCGGCGTGCACGGCATGACCGCGGTGACCGCGGTGACCGTGCAGAACACCGTGGGAGTCACGGGCCTGGTGGAAATCCCGGCGGAGACGGTGGGTGCGCAGATCGGCGCCGTCGCCTCGGACATCGGGGTGGATGCGGCGAAGACGGGAGTGCTGGCCTCGGCGGCGACCATAGAGGCGGTCGTGGCCGCCTGCGACGAGCACGGCATCGGCGGCTCCGGCCGCACCCCGTTCGTCGTCGACCCGGTCGCCGCGTCCCGCAGCGGTGAGCCGCTGTTGCGCGCGGACGCCCTCGACGTGCTGCGCTACCAGGCGTTCCCCAGGGCGACGCTGGTGACGCCGAACCTGGACGAGGTGCGGCTGCTCACCGGCCGCGACGCGCGCACCCGGGACGACCTGCTGGACGCGGCGAAGGCGGTGCACGACTTCGGACCGCAGTGGGTGCTGATCAAGAGCGGGCACCTGCGGGACGACCCGGAGTGCGTGGACCTGCTCTTCGACGGCAGCACGGCGATGCCGCTGCCGGGCCCGCGCTACTCCACGGTGCACACGCACGGCGCCGGTGACGTGTTCGCTTCGGCGATCACCGCCGCGCTCGCCAAGGGCGCTGCGGTGCCGGAGGCGGTGGCGGCGGGCAAGCGGTTCGTGACGCGCAGCGTCGAGCACGCCTACCCGCTCGGTTCCGGAGTGGGACCGGTGTCGACGTTCTGGCGGATCAGCCCGCGGTCGATCTGATGGGGACCGGCTTGAGTTACCTGATCGAGTGATTTTCGACGACGCCGTAACTCGCGGGGCGGGTCGCACCGACATAGATCGTGAGTCATGCGGCAGCCTGCCGATCGGCCAGTGCCTCTCCGGCCCAGTGCTTGTCCGGCAAGTGTTTGTCCGGCCCAGTGCCTCGTCGGCCCAGTGCCTTTTCGGCGCTGTGCCTCTGCGGCGCTGGGCCCCTCCGGCGCTGTGGCTTCCCCGACTCCGCGCCGCTCGGGCGAAGCCCGCTGCGGATGCCGGCGGAACGCCCGGCGTCCTGCGCAACGCTCGGCTACGGGGCGCATCGACCTCTCGCACGCGACGAAGAAGTAGGAGTAAGCGACCACCGTGGCTGCATCGGTGTTGACGAAGGTAAGAGAGCGGTTGGACACCGGCCTGAACACCGAGGCGGGGGCGCCGGATCTCCGGCGGCGCCAGTACGCGGTGGCCGTGCTCGTGACCGCGGTCGTGGCCACCGCGGGCGGCTGGTTGTTCGACCTGCGCACGCCCGCGCTGATCGGCGGGCTGACCGCGGTGTTCGCCCTGGTGGCGGCCGGTGGGCGGTCGCTGCGGTCGGATCTGCACCGGTTCTCCTGGTTCGGTCCGGCGCTGGTGCTGGTGATGGCGCTGGGACCGGTGCTCTACGGCATCCCGGTGCTGGCCGGGTCGCTGGTCGCGGTGGTCGTGTTCGGTTCCGGGATGCTGCCCGCGCTCGGCGAGCAGTACCGGGTCAGCGGGCAGACGTTCGCGGCGGCGACGTTGTTCTCCAGCACCACCGGCATCGGTAGCGATCAGCCCGCCTGGATGCTGTTCCTGTGCACCGTCGCAGGTGCGTTGTTCGCGCTGGTCCTGCGAGTGCTCATCGGCATCGGCGACTCGACCCGCGCGACCCGCGCGGCCGTCGCCCGCACGCTGCTCGAACCCGGGCCGGGGGTGTTGGAGTCGGCCGCGAGCGCTTGGCGCGCGGAC
>NZ_JAFRFW010000999.1:0-3423 GCF_017434145.1 Saccharopolyspora sp.
GATCCGGAGTTGCTGGCCGCGGACCGCCCGTTCGGCGATCCCGCCGCCCTGCTGGTGACACCCGATCACTACGTGACCCGCCTGCTGCACGCGCACGGCGTGCCGATGTGGCGGCTCGGGCTGGCCGACCGCGACGGTTCCGCCCCCGCCGAGCCGCGCGAGGTGTGGCGGACGTTCTGCGCGCATTGGCCGCTGTTGCTGGGCACGGCCTCCAGGCAATGGCTGGAGGCGGAGCTGCACGACGTGCTGGGAGCGAGGCTGCAGCCCTCGGCCGAAACCGCCGACGAGCTGTTCGACGAACTGTCCGCCCGACTCCGCGAACCGGAGTTCCGCCCCCGCGCACTGTTCGAGTCCTTCGGCATCGAGGTGCTGGCCACCACCGACGATCCCGCCGACGAGCTGCGCCACCACCGCGCACTGGCCGCCGATCCGAGCTGGTCCGGGCGGGTGGTGCCGACGTTCCGCCCGGACGCCTACCTCGACGCCACCCGGGCGGACTGGCCGCAGTCCCTCGACCGCCTCGCCGCTGCCAGCGGCATCGACACCGGTGACTACGCGGGCTTGATCCGCGCACTGGAAGAACGCCGGGAGTTCTTCCGGGCCAACGGCGCGACGGCCACCGACCACAGTGCCCCCGACGCGGGAATGGAGTTCCTGGACATCGACGAGGCGGCCGGGTTGTTCCGCCGAGTCCGCGCCGGACGGGCCGATCCCGGCGAAGCGCGGCAGCTTTCCCGCCAGCTGCTCGGCGAAATGGCCCGGATGTCCACTGAGGACGGTTTGGTGATGGCGCTGCACACCGGCAGCATGCGCAATCACCACCCGGAGACGTTCCGCCGGTTCGGCACCGACACCGGCCACGACATCCCGATGCGCGCCGAGTTCACCGAAGCGCTGCGACCGATGCTGTCCCGGTTCGGCACCCATCCCCGGTTCCGGACCGTGCTGTGCACCCTCGACGAGACCGTTTTCTCCCGCGAACTCGCGCCGCTGGCCGGCTTCTACCCATCGGTGTACCTGGGTGCACCGTGGTGGTTCCTGGACGCGCCGCGGGCGATGCGGCGGTTCCGCGACGCCGTCACCGAAACGGCCGGGTTCCACCGCAACGCCGGGTTCATCGACGACACCCGCGGGTTCTGCTCCATCCCGGCCCGGCACGACACCGCACGCCGGGTCGACGCCGCGCACCTGGCCGGGCTCGTGGCCGAACACGTGCTCAGCGAGCAGGATGCGGCCCGGATCATCCACGACCTCAACGACCGGCAGCCGCGCATCGCGTTCCGGCTCTGACCGCACCCGCTCGGCGAGCATGCCCGGCCGCCTGGACGGGTACAGCAGTTCCAGGACCGACCGCACGGGGTGAGCGATGATGGCGAACAACGCGCATTTCAACAACACCGGACCGACGCCGACGGTGACCGTCCGGGACGACCGGGGAAGCCCGGTCGTCGAGCTCGAGCTGTCCGCCGGGCAGCCCGGACCGGAACAGGCCGACGAACGGCTCCGCACCGCCGGGTGGACCCGCAGTGCCGACTGGACCGCGGCCTCGGACGGTTACGTGGCACCGGTCGTGCCTTCCTGACCCGATCGTCTACTGTGGATACACCTGGTGGCGCGGGTAGGTAGCGCGGTCGAAGTTCAACGCGGCAATGCGGTGCCTTCTCCGGCCGCGAACCGGTTCGCCGGGCGGGCCAGGCCGTAGTGCTCACGCAGGGTGCTTCCGCTGTAGTCGGAACGGAACAGGCCGCGCGCCCGCAGGATCGGCACGACGTGGTCCACGAACTCGTCTAATCCGGACGGCAGCACCGCGGGCATGATGTTGAACCCGTCGGCGGCGCCCGCGGTGAACCAGTGCTCGATGGTGTCCGCGACCTGCTCCGGCGTGCCGGTGAACGTGCGGTGCCCGCGCCCGCCGCCGAGGCGGTGGATGATCTGGCGCACGGTCAACTTCTCCCGGCGTGCCAGGTCGACGACGAGCGCGTAGCGGCTCTTGGCGGTCTCGATCCGCTCCTCGCCCGGCAGGTCGTCCGGCAGCGGCCGGTCCAGGTCCCGCTCACCGAGTTCGATCCCCAGCGTGTCGGCCAGCCGTGCGAGGGCGTAGCCGTGCACGATGCGCTCGGTCAGCTCGGAATCCTTGCGCTGCGCCTCCGACTCGGTCGAACCGATCACCGGGACGATGCCGGGCAGGATCTTGATCTCGTCCGGTTCCCGGCCGCGCTCGGCGGCGCGTTGCTTCAAGTCCGCGTAGAAGGCCTTGCCGTCGTTCAACGTCTGCTGCGCGGTGAACACCGCCTCGGCGTAGCGGGCAGCGAGGTCCTTGCCGTCCTCCGAGGACCCTGCCTGCACCAGCAGCGGACGGCCCTGCGGCGATCTCGGTGCGTTCAACGGTCCGTCGACGCCGAAGAACTCGCCGCGATGCCGGATCGGGTGCACCTTCGCGGCGTCCGCCCACGCGCCGTCCTTGTCCCCTACCTGCGCATCGTCCTCCCAGCTGTCCCAGAGCTTGCTCGCTACCTCGACGAACTCCGCCGCGCGGCGGTAGCGCAGGTCGTGCGCGGGCAAGTCGTCGAAGCCGAAGTTCCGCGCCGCCTCGACCGTCGCGTTCGTGACGATGTTCCAGCCCGCGCGGCCACCGCTGAGGTGGTCCAGCGCCGAGAACCTCCGCGCGAGGTTGTACGGCTGTTCGTAGGTCGTCGACGCGGTGGCGATGAGCCCGATCCGGCTGGTGGCCGAGGCGAGCGCGGTCAGCAGCAGGGTCGGTTCCAGCGCGACCGCCGGACGCTGGCCCACGTCGGCGCGCAGCACCGGGCTGTCGGCGAGGAACAGCGAGTCGAACGTGCCGCGCTCGGCGGCCTGCGCCAGGTGCACGTAATGGTCCAGGCGGGTCGCCGCGAACGGGTCGCTCTCCGGCAGGCGCCAGGCGGCTTCGTGGTGACCTGCGTTCATCAGGAAGGCGTTCAGGTGCAATCGGCGTTGCGACATCGGGATCCTTCGCGTCTCGCGGACCAGGACCGGTCCTCAGTGGACTAAGGGAAGCCGGCGCGCTACGCCGCGCTGCCCGCGGAGTAGGCCGCGGCGTCGCCGCGGCGCGCCACGCTGCGCCCGCCCTCGACGTCCACCGGCACATCACCGGCGACGGTGACCCGGCTGACCTTGCGCGCCAGCTCGCCGTAGTCGTCGACCGCGTAGTGCTGGGTGGCGCGGTTGTCCCAGATCGCCACGTCGCCGGGAGCCCACCGCCACCGGACGGTGTTCTCCAGCTGGGTCACGTGCGATTGCAGCAGGTCGAACAGCCGCGCCGTGTCCGACTTGCCGAATCCGAGGAACCGCTGCACGAAATGCCCGAGCAGCAGCGAACGTTCTCCCGTTTCGGGGTGCACCCGCACCACCGGATGCTCGGTCTCGTAGACCGTCGAGACGAAC
>NZ_JAFRFW010001000.1:0-5275 GCF_017434145.1 Saccharopolyspora sp.
AGCGCCTGGCAGGCCGTCGCCGCTGAACGGCCGTGCCGCCGCCCGGCCCGTCGATCCGCGCAGCCGGGGAATCCGCTGGCGGCGGCCCCACCTCGGGTCGCTACCCTGCGAGGATCGGAGGTCCGCGAAAAGTGGCTGCGAACCTCCGGGCCCCGACCTTGCCGATCCGCACCCGAGGAGCGCCCGCCGTGATCACGAGGATGTCGACGTTGTTCTTGCGTACGCTGCGCGAGGATCCGGCCGACGCCGAGGTGCCGAGCCACAAGCTGCTGGTGCGCGCCGGCTACGTGCGCCGCGTCGCGCCCGGCATCTACTCGTGGCTGCCGCTGGGCCTGCGAGTGCTGCGCAACGTCGAAGAGGTCGTGCGCCAGGAGATGGCCGCGATCGGCGCGCAGGAGATCCACCTGCCCGCGCTGCTGCCGAAGGAGCCCTACGAGGCCACCGGCCGCTGGACCGAGTACGGCCCGACCATGTTCCGGCTCAACGACCGCAAGGGCGCCGAATACGCGCTGGGGCCGACGCACGAGGAGCTGTTCGCGCTCACCGTCAAGGGCGAGTACAGCTCCTACAAGGACTACCCGGTGATGCTGTACCAGATCCAGACGAAGTACCGGGACGAGGAGCGGCCCCGCGCGGGCATCCTGCGCGGGCGCGAGTTCGTGATGAAGGACTCCTACTCGTTCGACCTCGACGACGAGGGCCTGGCCGCGTCCTACCGGCTGCACCGGGACGCCTACGTGCGGATCTTCGACCGGGTGAACCTGCGGTACGTGATCGTGCAGGCCACTTCCGGGGCGATGGGCGGTTCGGCGTCGGAAGAGTTCCTGGCCGAGAGCGAGACCGGTGAGGACACCTTCGTGCGCAGCACCAGCGGCGACTACGCGGCCAACGTGGAGGCGGTGGCCACGCCGGTGCCCGCGCCGCTGTCCATTGCGGACAAACCGGCCGCGCAGGTGCACCACACGCCGGGCACGCCGACGATCGAGACCCTGGTGGCGTTCCTCAACGCCGCGGAGCTGGGCCGCACCTTCACCGCCGCGGACACGCTGAAGAACGTGCTGGTCAAGATCCGCAAGCCCGGTGCGGACGAGTGGGAACTGCTGGCCGTGGCGGTGCCCGGCGACCGCGAGGTCGACATGAAGCGGCTGGAGGCCGCCGTCGAACCCGCCGAGGTGGCACTGCTGGAGGAGGCCGACTTCACCGCGAACCCGTTCCTGGTGAAGGGCTACATCGGACCGAAGGCGTTGCAGGACAACGGAATCCGCTACCTCGCCGACCCGCGCATCGTGGCCGGGACGGCGTGGGTCACCGGCGCGGACCAGGACGAGCACCACGTGGTGGACCTGGTGTGCGGCCGCGACTTCACCCCGGACGGCACCATCGAGGCCGCCGAGGTCCGCGAAGGCGACACCGCGCCCGACGGCAACGGCACCCTGGTCGCCGCCCGCGGCATCGAGATCGGGCACATCTTCCAGCTCGGCCGCAAGTACTCCGACGCGATCGGGCTGGACGCGCTCGGCCAGGACGGCAAACCGAAGCGGATCACCATGGGCTCCTACGGCGTCGGGGTGTCCCGGATGGTCGCCGCGATCGCCGAGCAGAGCCACGACGAACTCGGCCTGGTGTGGCCCCGCGAAGTCGCCCCCGCCGACGTGCACGTGGTCACCGCGGGCAAGGACGACGCCGTCCGCGAAGGCGGCGAGCGGCTGGCCGCCGAGCTGGATCGCGCCGGGGTCCGGGTGCTGCTGGACGACCGCACGGCCTCGCCAGGGGTGAAGTTCGCCGACGCGGAACTCGTTGGTGTGCCGACGATCCTGGTCGTCGGCAAGGGCCTCGCGAACGGCGTGGTGGAGATCAAGGACCGCCGCACCGGCGAGCGCGAGGAGATCGGCGTGGACAAGGCGGTCGGGCACCTCACCGAGCTGGTCCGACGCTGACGCAGCGGACGCGGGGCATCGAGTGAACGGCCTGTTCGCCCAATCTATTCGGACCAACGGTCCGTTCACTCGGTCCACTCGCCCGGGGCCGGGCGGTGCGCGGGTGTGTCGGCCGGTGTGTCAGCAGGGCGCCCGAACTGGTGCACAGGTGCGGTTTCTCCAGGAGTGAACGGACCGTTCGACCGATCCAGTGGGGAACAGGCCGTTCACTCGGGTCGGCCCGCACGGGTCTCCGGGGCAGCGGGCGAAGCGCGTCGTCGGACTATCCACTCCGGACGGCGGCGAGGACGGCTCCGGTGTCGGTGAGGTCCGGCAGCACCACGTGCGCGCCCGCCTCCCGCAGTTCGTCCTCGCCGTTGCGCCCGGAGGCGACGCCGACGGCGACCGCGCCGTGCCGAAGCGCCCCGGCCACGTCGCGCGGCGTGTCACCGACCACGACGACGGCGTCCGGAGCGAATTCGCGACCGTGCTTGGTGCCGGCCTTGCGCACCGCCGCGGCGATCAGGTCGTGCCGGTGCACCGAGTCGCTGCCGAATCCGCCGATGTCGAAGTCCACGTGCCGGTGCAGGCCGAAGGCGTCGAGCTTGTGGAACGCCACTTCCGGCAGGTTGCCGGTGACCAGGCCCTGCAGCACGCCCGGAGTCTCGTCCAGCGCGGCCAGCGCCCGCGCCGCGCCGGGCATCGCGTTGCCGCGCAGCGACAACCCGTCCCGGTCGGCCGCCACGGCGGTGTTCAACGCGGTGAACATCGCATCGACGGTGTCCGCGCCCGCCTCGACGTCGTGCGCGGCCAGCACTTCGCCGGTGATCGCCAGCTCGGTCTTGCCGGCCATGTCCGGCACGTGCCGCAGACCGAGCCCGGTGACCTCGGCCAGCGCCCGGCGGTACCAGTCGGTGCCGATGCCGCGCGCGTCGATCAGCGTCAGGTCCACGTCCCAGAGCACCAGCCGGCCGGTCATGCGCACATCCTGGCAGCCGGCGCCGTCCGGATGATCAAGATGTGATCGATCTCCGGGACCGTCCCGGCCGCGCCGCGGCATCGGCTCAACCGGCCAGGAAGCTGAACCGCACGCGGCGCACCGGGTTGTCCGCGTTCGTGTCCACCAGGCACACCGACTGCCACGTGCCCAGCGCGAGCCGCCCGCCCAGCACCGGGATCGTCGCGTACGGCGGCACCAGCGCGGGCAGCACGTGATCGCGCCCGTGGCCCGGGGAACCGTGCCGGTGCCGCCACCGGTCGTCGGCGGGCAGCAGCTCGCGCAGCTGCGCGAGCAGATCTTCGTCGCTGCCCGCGCCGGTCTCCAGCACCGCCAGCCCCGCGGTGGCGTGCGGTACCCAAACGTTGAGCAGCCCGTCGCCGGCGCCCGCGGAACGCAGGAAGCGCTCGACCTCGCCGCTGAGATCCTGCACGACCTCGGTGGAACCGGTCCGGATTTCGACTTCCGTGCTCTCCATACCCCCACGGTAGGACCGGAGGAACTCGCCAGTGCTCCGGTAGCGGGTTCCGGAAAAGGGCCTGGCGCTCGCGGCCGTCGATTGACGACGATGCGGGTATGCGTTCCGCGTTCGGCATGACCTTCGAGGTTCCCGGCGGCTACCTCAACACCCCGTCCATCGGCGTCCCGCCGACCGAGGCCGTCACCGCCATGAACGAAGCGGTGGCCAAGTGGGGCCGGGGCGGTGACGCACCCGGCGACTTCGACGGGTACATCGAGCGGACGCGCGAGCTGTACGCGCACTTCGCCGGAGTTCCTGCGGAGCGGGTAACGGCAGGCAACTCGCTGTCCGGGCTCGTCGCGCTGGTCGCCGCGAGCCTGCCCGACGACGCTCGGGTGCTGGTCGCCGATGGCGACTTCACCAGCGTCGTCTTCCCGTTCGCCGCGCACGCCGACCGCGGGGTCACCGTCACCGAAGCGGAGCTGAGCGCGCTGCCCGAACTCGCCGCCGGATACGACCTCGTCGCGGTCAGCGTCGTGCAGTCCGCCGATGGCCGGATCGTCGACCTCGACGCGCTGCGCGAAGCCACCGCCGGCATCCCGACCCGGGTGCTGCTGGACACCACGCAGGCCGCCGGATGGCTGCCGCTGCAGCTGGAGTGGGCCGACTACGTGGCGGGTGCCTGCTACAAGTGGCTGCTGTCCCCGCGCGGAGCGGCCTGGATGGCGGTGCGGCCGGACATCCGGCTGCGGCCGATCTACGCCAACTGGTTCTCGGGCACGCCCGACGAGGACACCAACTACGGGCTGCCGCTGCGGCTGGCCGAGGGGGCTCGCGGGCTGGACCAATCACCGGTCTGGTTGCAGCAGGTCGGCGCGGAAGCGGCGATGCGCGAACTCGCGAAGGCCGATCTGGAGCAGGTGCGGCGGCACTGCGTGGGTCTCGCCGACGAGCTGCGAGCGCAGCTCGGGATGCCGCCCGGCGGGTCCGCGATCGTCGGCGTGCCCGGTGCCGAAGCCGGGGACCGGCTCACCGCCGCGGGAGTGGTGAGCTCGCCGCGCGCGGGCAAGGCGCGGGTCGGGTTCCACCTCTACAACACCGCCGACGATCTCGATCGAGTGATCTTCGCGCTGCGTGCCTGAGCTGCCCGAACGTCATCGCTGCACACGTGCTGTTCTGCGATCGATCGGCAACCGCTACCGTAGGTGCTCGTGCCGGATCCCCAAGGTGCGCCCGAAGAGATGAATGACTCGCAGCAGACTCCGCGCGGCGACACAGCGCCACTGCAGCGCGACAACTCCCGGGTGAACCACGAGCAGCGCGCGGCGACAGCCGCCGACTTCGCCCCCGAAAGCACCTCCGGTGCGCCCGGGGACGCGACCCGGCCCGCGTTCCAGCAGCCGTCCGCCCGCGACGAACAGTCGCAGCACGGGCAGTCGCAGCACGGCAACGGCCCGGACAACCAGCACAGCGGCTGGGGCGGCGGGAACCAGCAGTGGAACGGGACCGCGCACCAGCCGCAGCAGCAGCCGACCCAGGCGTACTCGGCGCATCCGTACCAGCAGCCCTATGCGGCGCAGGGTTATTGGCCGCAGTCGAATCCCGGTGGTGCCTACGCCGGGGCGAACCAGTACCCCGCCCAGCACCCCGGAGCGGCCCAGCAGCCCGGAACCGCCCAGCATCCCGGAACCGCTCAGCACCCGGGAATGGCCCAGCAGCCGGGGCCGCAGTACCCGGGAACGGCCCAGCAGGCCGCCCCTGTCCAGCGCGCCCACCCCTCCACCAGCAGGCAGGCCCCGGCCGAGCCGAACCCGGCGAGCGGGAACGGTGGCACCAAGATCACCCCGTCCGGCTGGTTGCTGCGCGGGCTCGTGCTGTTCGGCGTCTCGCTGCTGTCCGGAC
>NZ_JAFRFW010001001.1:0-20140 GCF_017434145.1 Saccharopolyspora sp.
CAGCGGCCTACGGTGCGCGGGTGCTCACCCGCTGCGCAGCCGAGCAGGTCACCGGTGACGGTGCGGTGCTGCGCGATCAGCGCACCGGCGAGACGACGCAGCTCAAGGCGCGCGCGGTGATCAACGCGGCCGGCGTGTGGACCGGCGAGGTCGCGCCCGAGCTGCGATTGCGCCCGAGCAGGGGTACCCACCTCGTGGTGCCCGACTCGGCGTTCGGCGGCCTGGACGCGGGGCTGACGGTGCCGGTGCCCGGGACCACGAACCGCTTCGTGTTCGCCCTGCCCGCCGGTTCCGGCAGGGTCTACGTCGGGCTCACCGACGAGGAGCAGAACGGTCCGATCCCGGACGTTCCCAGCTCGTCCCCGCACGAGGTCGAGTTCCTGCTCGACACGATCAACTCCGCGCTGGCCCGGCCGATCCGCGAAACCGACGTGCTGGGCACCTACTCCGGGCTGCGTCCGCTGCTGGACAGCGGCGGCGAGGGCGAGAGCTCGGACCTCTCCCGCGACCACGCGGTGCTGACCGGGCCGAACGGGACGATCAGCGTGGTGGGCGGCAAGCTGACGACCTACCGGAAGATGGCGCAGGACGCCGTCGACGCGGCGCAGCTGCCCGCTCGGCCGTGCCGCACCCGGAACCTGCCGCTCATCGGCGCGGCGACACCCGCAGGTCTGTCCAGAGTGGACGCTTCGCCGCGGTTGATCGCCCGCTACGGCACGGAAGCGGCTGCGGTCGTCGCGGAGGCGGAAGGTGACGCGCGGTTGCTCGAACCCGTCGACGGGCTCGACGTCACGCCCGCCGAACTGCGCTACGCCGTGCGGCACGAGGGCGCGCTCGACGCCGCGGACCTCCTCGACCGGCGGACCCGGATCGGGCTGGTCGAGGCGGACCGGGCGCGAGCGGTGCCTGCGGCGGAGGAAGCGCTCGCCGAGTAGCGGCAGTGCGCGGTGCCGGTTGCTCAGGAACTCGCCGCAAGCTAGCGGCACCGCTCCGGGAAAACCCGGAAAACCGCGCCGCACGAGCGGAAATCAGGTGCTGCGTCCGGCCTCGACCAGTGATCCGCGGAGGAACTCGACCAGTTCTTGGTGCGCGTCGAGCGGCAGCACGTTCGCGACGTACTGGTCCGGCCGGACGAGCACGACGGCCCCGCGTTCCCGGTCCACGCCGCGCAGCTCGAAGATGTCGGCAGCCGGATCGGGGCAGAAGACCTTCTCGTAGTCGACGAGCCCGAACGGCCCCTTCCGCGGCAGCAGGACCGGCGGCAGGTCCGCCACGGTGACATCGCGATGCCCCTGTTGGAGCACGGCCCGGACGTCGATCACCGAGTCGGGCTCGGCGCCGGGCGGGGTGAACCGGGCGATCGGCGAGTTCTCCGCGGCCAGAAACCCGGTCAGGGCGCGGACTCGGGAGCCGGACTCGCCCGGGTGCGCGCGCTCCGCGAACACGTAGGCGCGCCAGGCGCCGTCCGCGCGGGCCGCGTGGCCGTGGTGCATCGGCTTCGCGTCCGCCAGCCGCACGACCGGCGCGGAATGCAACCGCGTCCCGATCCGGAAGCCGTCGGCCAAGTCCTGATGAGCGGGTAGCGCGGTGAGCACGGACGGCTCGTAGTGCACCGCGACCCCGGCGGTGAACCGGCCCTGCTCGCGGAAGTAGCGCTGGAACCGCGCCGGATCGGCGTCCTGCCCGTCCGGCCGGGCGCTGAACAGCGCGGCGAACTCGCGGTCGAAATCGATGAGTTCCTGCGCGACCTGTTGGCGCTCCTCGGAGTAGGTGCGCAACACCTCGGGGCGCGAGGTCCCGCGCAGCACGGTCGCGAGTTTCCACCCGAGGTTCCAGGCGTCGGCCATCGAGACGTTCATGCCCTGCCCGGCCTTCGCGCTGTGCGTGTGGCAGGCGTCGCCCGCGATGAAAACCCGGGGCAGCCTGTCGTCGTCCGCCTCGTCGGGGACGTCGTCGAAGCGGTCGCAGAGGCGCTGTCCGACCTCGTAGACCGCCCACCAACCCACGTGCTGCACGTCGAGGGTGTACGGGTGCAGGATCCGATTCGCCACCGCGGCGAGCTTTTCCGGCGTCACACTGCGATTTCGCAGCATCTCGGCGTCGCGGTCGTTGTCCAGCTCGATGTAGAGCCGCACGAGGTGGCCGCCCTCGCGCGGGATGACCAGGATGCCGCCCTCCCGCGAGTTGATCACGGATTTCAGCCGGATGTCCGGGAAATCGGTGACGGCGAGAACGTCCAGCACACCCCAAGCCTGGTTCGTCGCATCGCCTTCGAGGCTGCGGCCGATGGCCTGCCTGGTGGCGCTGCGCGAACCGTCGCAACCGACGACGTAGCGGGCGTTGATCGTCGAGGTCTCGCCGGTCGGTTCGGCGCCTTCGACGTGCTGCAGCGTGACCGCGACCGGGTGCTCGGCGGAGGCGTCGACCTGCACGTCGCCGGCGTGCAGGCCGTGGAACGGCTCGGCGCGGGTGGCGCTGCGGCGCACGTGCTCGCGCAGGTAGGTCAGCATCCGCGCCTGGTTGACGATCATGTGCGGCATCTCGGAGAGGTCGTCCTCGACGTCTTCGACCCGCCCGGTGCGCGTGATCGATGCGCCGTCGACCGGATCGGGCCGCCAGAAGGTCACCTCGTTGACCTGGTAGCCCTCGTGGATGAGCCGGTCGGCCAACCCGAACGCCTCGAAGATCTCCACCGTGCGGCACGCGACGCCGTCGGCCTGGCCGACCTCGAGCGGCCCGTCCCGCCGGTCGACGAGCACGGTGTGGATCTCGGGGAACTCGGCGAGCTGGGCCGCCAGCAGCAGCCCGGCCGGGCCGGCACCGATGATCACGACGTCGGCCGTGTCCGGCAGGCCCGCCGGACGTTCGGACAGCGCCGGGTGGGGTTCCGCGACGAACGGATCCCCGGGCTTGTAGCCGTTGAGGTAGAACAGCACTGAACTGGCTCCTCCGCGCATCGGACTCCCACGCCGTCCAAGGTGGACGGCGCCGGGCCCGCGGGCTGACAACCTCCATCGTGCGTCCGCTACGCCCTGCCGGAACAGGTTGTTCTGCCATGGAGAACCCTTCGGCGCATCACGGACGCCGCCCGGGAACCTCCTCGGCGACCTCGTGCAGCGCGGCCGCCAGCGCTCCCACTCCCGGCGGGACGGCGCCTTCCCGCGTGGCGAACGCGATGGTGCGGGTCAGCGCCGGGGTGACCGGAACGAGGCGCACACCGGGATAGCCCTCCACCGCGGGCCGCGGTACCAGCGTGACGGCGAGCCCGCCCGCGACCAGCGTCATCTGCGTCTGGAAGTCGTCCACGACGAACCTGACCTCCGGTTCGATGCCGCAGCGCCGCATGGCTTGGTTCTGCGCGTCGTGGTGGTCGGTGCCGGGTCTGCACGCCGTCCACACCTCGTCGTGCAGCTGATCGAGGGCGACTGTCTCGCAATCGGCCAAGGGGTGCTGCGCGCTCACGGCCAAGTGCACGTCGTGCACCACGAGCGGCTCCATCCGGACGCGCGGCGGCACCCGCACTTGCAACGTGGACCAGTTCTCCACGAGCACGACGTCGAGCTCGCGGCTGCGCAGCAGCGGGACCATGTCGACCGCCTCGCCGCTGCGCGCGCTCGGCGCCAGTTCCGGGTGCCGCTCGGCGACCAGCCGCAACGCCGGGCCGAGCAGCAGGCCGAACGTGCTGTTGATGGCTCCGATCCGCAACGGACCCACCACGCGGCCGTGCAACGTGGCCAGCGAGTGCTCGGTGTCGCTGACGGTGCGCGCGACGCGCTGCGCCGCCTCGGCCGCGAGGTGACCGGCCGCGGTCAGCCGCACGCCGCGGCCGTCCGGTTCGAGCAGCACGGATCGGGTCTCGCGCTCCAGCTTGCGGATCTGCTGCGTGACGGCGGGACCGGTGACGTGCAGGGTCGCCGCGGCCGCTCCGATCGAGCCGTGCTCGGCGATCGCGGCCAGGACGCGGAGCCGCTCCCAGTTCAACATGTAACCCAGTTCAACATGTAATCGAGCCTAACCGGATGCTGGCACAAAGACTAAGTTGTGCTGCGCTGACTGTGTCGTCAGGGTGGAAGCGTGACTGTGCACGAGGGGAAGACGTCTGCCGCAAGCCCGAACCGCGTTCCCGCGTTGTGGGTCGCGCTCGGAGCCGCGTCGCTGTCGGTGTCGGCGGTGCTGATCACGCTCGCCGATGTCTCGGCGCCGACCGCGGCGTTCTACCGGTGCGCGCTCGCGCTGATCCCGCTCGCTCCGTTCGTGCTCCGCGATGTCCTCCGGCACGGGTTCCCGGAGCTGCCCGTCGTGGGCATGGCGCTGCTGGGCGGGTCGTTCCTCGGGATCGACTACCTGATGTGGAACGTGAGCATCGCCGATGTCGGTGCGGGCATCGCCACCGTGCTGGTCAACATGCAGGTGGTGCTGTTCCCCCTGGTCATGTGGGCGGTCGCCGGGGTGCGGCCGGCACGGCGGTTCGTCGCGGCGATCCCGATCCTGCTGGTGGGGGTAGCGCTGGCGGGCGGCGTCGTCGGGCCTGGGCCTGCGGGTGGCAACGCGGTGCGCGGCACGCTGCTGTCGCTGGCGGCCGCGCTCGCCTACTCCGGTTACCTCTACTTCGGCCAGCGCTGCGGGGTGCGGGCACCTCGGCACTTCGCGACTCCCGTCTTCCTGGCGACGGCAGCGGCGGCGGTGATGTCCGGTGTCGTCGGCACCGCCACCTCCGGGATCGCGTTCGACCTCGGCCCGGAGTCGTGGTTGTGCCTCGCGCTGGTCGCCCTGTTCGGCCAGGCGATCGGCTGGCTGCTCGTCGGCTACGGCCTGCCGCGGCTCGATCCGGCGCTGTCGTCGACCCTGCTGCTGTTGCAGCCGATCGGCGCGGCGCTGCTCGGAGCCGTCGTGCTGGACGAGGTTCCGACCGCGACGCAGCTCGCGGGATGCGCGGCGGTCCTGGTCACGGTGTGGGTCACCGCGCTCGGCGGATCGCGCGCCGCGGGCAGGCGGCGGGCGCGGAAACCGGAAGCCGCGCGCGAGGAAGCGGTTCAGGAGTCCTCCTGCGGCTAGGGCCTGCAGGACGAAGATCGGCAGCGCATCTCGCTCGGCCGAACGGATTTCCGCGCCACCGCGCCTGTTCCGCCGACCGCGCCCCGCTGGGAAGGTCGACGGCTGGAGAGATCACGAACACGTCCTAGTCGCGCCTGCAACGCAGATAGTGCTGCATCTCCGGCTCGGCCCCGGTGCTCGTGTCGGTGGGCTGGTAGGCGACCACGTGGTCTTCGAGGATGGTGAACCTCGCGGGCTCGAGCATCCGGCTCAGCTCCTGCCGCGGGTAGCCCGAGACGCGGATTTCGCTGCCGAGGAACGAAACCTGCTGGTAGTCCTGATCCATCTCGACCATGGACAGCGCCAGCAGCCCGCCGGGGACGAGCAGGCGGCCCAAGGTGGCCAGCATTTCGGCGATCTCCGCGCGCGAGAGCATCAGCAGCGAGAAGAAGGCGGTCGCCGCGTCGAACCGGCCCAGCCCGTCCGCGCCGTCCGGTCGCAGCGTCAGCATGTCCCGCCGATGCAGGTCGGCTTCGGGAACGTTGCCGCGGGCCAGCCGCAACATCTCCGCGGAGATGTCCACTCCCGTGACGTCGAAGCCGGCGTCCACGAGTTGAGCCGCCGTGGGAAGCCCGGTACCGCAGCCGAGGTCCAGCACCCGCGCCCGCTGCGGCAATGCGCCCGCCAGCCACTCCCCTGCGGCCAGCTGCGCCTCCCGCTGCCCGAAGGCCGCGTCGTAGGCACCGCCGATGGTGTCGAACGCCGCCGCTTGCTCGCGGCGGCTGCTCTCCGCGAAGTCCCGCACGGATTTCCCCCTCTGGATCGGTTTTTCCTGCCGGTGACCGTCCGTTGCGGACAGCCGGAAGCTCGATCAGCTCGCGAGCCTCAGCAACCGTGCAGCGCGGTGGCAGGCAGGTGCCGTCCGGCGAGGAACTCGACGATCTCCCGCGCCAGCGGTTCCTTCTCCTTGAGGTAGGCCAGCACGACGTCGTCGGAGGGAGAGCTGAAGCTGTCGCCGAACATGGCGTTCTCCTCCAATGATTTCGTGGTCAGGCCCAGCTGCATCAGCCGGTATTTGACCAGGTCCTCCGAGCTGGCGTACTCGTAGATCGGACTGTAGCCGGTCATCCCGTAGGAAGCGGTGAAGTTCTCGAAGAAGACCCGCGCCACGTCCCGCTGCTCGGCGAGATCCTGCTGGTAGCGGGCGATCCCGTCGTTCATCACCGTGATGTCGTTGCGCCTGCAGTAATCCACGGCGTGCACGTACATCGCGAGCTTGTCGCCGAGCAGGATCAGGTTCTTGCGATGGGTGAGGATGTCGTCTTCGAGGTTGGCCAGCGCGATGCTGCGCAGGCTTCCGCTGATGTCCTCGACGGCGACCTCGCGCACGAGTTCACCGAAGCGCCCGCGCAGCTCGTCGACGCGGAGTTGGAACAACGCGGTCCCCGGGTGCCCGCTGGTGACGTTGAACAGGTGCACGGGGATGCCCTGCAACATGAGCGATGCGGCGACCAAGGTGCTGTCCCGGCCGCCGCTGAACAGGACGAGCTGGGCGGCGAGCGGATCAGGGCTGGTGCTCATTCGTGCCTCCTCGGCGGTGATTGGTTCGAGCCTGCCGGCTCGGCGACGTCCGCAGGTGGGGTCAGTGGAGGTCACCCAGGTACACGGCGTCCGCGGCGCGCATCGGCACGTGTTCGCGCAGGTGGTCGGCGAGACCGCTGGGATAGAGCGAATCGGGGTCGAGATCGGCCACCGGGAGCCACGCCAGGGACCGCTGGTCGGTGTCCGGTCGTTCGGGCGCGGGAGCAGCGGCCCGGGCGTCCTGCCGCGCGACCAGGAAGATGGCGTGCAGCTGCTGATCAGGGCGCTTGTTGCGGAGGTGGGGGTGGCGCTCGGGCAGGAACTCCCAAACGTGCCACAACGGACCCACGACGATCGGCAGCCCGGTCTCCTCGCGGAACTCCCGCCGTGCGGCCTCGTCCAGTCGTTCGCCCCGCCGCTGCTTGCCGCCCGGGAGCACGTACCAGGTCCCGAACTCGCGATTGCGGTTCTCTATCAATAGGCAGTTTCCGGATTCCACCAGCAGACCGCGTGCGCAAACAGTCATCGCCATTCGATGGACCAAACCGTCGCACCCCTCCGCGCCAGGTCTTCCGCAATACCGGAAGTGTCCATCGCTGAACATCGCGCCGGGAGAGGTCGGCGGACCAATTCACCCGCACGGACGTACATGCGCTTGTGGACCGGCGAAGTACTCTGCACCGGAAATTCATTCCAGCGGCCGGAGACAGCGGCGAAAAGCACTCTGACGCGTCCGGCGCCGGCCACCTGCACTTGCGGCTCGAAACGAAAATGTTGGGCGACATGTCATATTCTCGGGATTCACTGACCGTTTGCAAATCTGCGCCCCACCATCTGCGCGGCCTGGTCGAACTGCGTCAGGACGGCGCACACCGCCTGCAGCGGCGGGGATTCGACGACTGGTCCCACTGGGACGTCGCATCGGCGACCGAAGCCGACCACGAGGCCGGAGGTCTTTACGTGGTCGTCGCCGGAACGGAGGGGGCGGCAGGCATCCGCGTCAGCGGCGAGGGGCACCCGGATCTCTGGTTCGACCACGAGCGCCGCGAGAAGTCCGTCTACGCCGACCGGTTCGTCGTCAAACGCCGTTACGGCGCAACAGGTCTGGGCCGGTTGCTGCTGGATTGGATGGCGGACCGCGGCGCGCGCGAAGAACTGGCGTGGATCCGCGGCGACACCTGGGGCGACCACCGGGCGCTCCAGCGGTACTACCTGAGCCTGGGATTCCAGCACGTCCGGACCGCGCTGCTGCCGGGCACCGGCGAGGTGTGGCTGGCTCAGCTGCCTACCGGTGCGAGCCAGGTCCAGCTGCACGATGCCCACAGCGGCCCGCTGCTGCCCGCCCGCTGATCACCGCGGACGGGGAAGCAGCACGCGAGTTCTGCGAAGAACCCGATGCGCCGATCACGTTCTTCTATCTACAGTGGACCGAGGCGGCACAGATTCCTCTGTAGACTTGTGCGCGCCACGTCGGGTCGGCCGCTGCTAGTCCGCTGCCGAACCGGTTCCCGCTCCCGAACCGATTCCCAGTGCCGGAACCGGTGCTGCCCCGACGGACCGCTGCGGTGGTAGCGCCACGGCGTGCGGCCCGATCCGGATCTCGGTGGCCACACCGGCATCGTCGGCAAGCACGGTGCTGAAGGCGACCGCGTAGGCATCGGCGACCAGCAAGGAGTGCGCCTTTTCCGCAGCGTCCCCGGCAGGCGCCAGGTCGGCCGCCGTAACCGTGATCGGCACCAGCACGCCGGTGCGGGACTCGGTGATCGCAGCCCGCCCGGTGCTGTGCAGCCATGCCGCCACCGGCGAAGCGAGCGGCTCGACGTGCACCGCGATGCTGCCGCTGCGGCCGGTGTGCCGGGCCGACGACCGCAGGGCCAGCTGACGGGCCGCCGACTGCCCGGCGGCGTGCGCGCCCGCGATGAGCGCCTGCCATTCGTCGCAGGGTTGGAACATGTCCGGTTCGTCGTCGTTCGTACTCATTACCGCCACCAAGGCTGGTCGAGATGCCGCGCGGCCGGTCCGGCCGCGCGAATCATGCGCATCGATCGGGCGCAGGCTCCCTGCTCGACCTCCGCTCGGCGCCCCCGGGATGCCCTGGGCCCGCGCTCCGGCAAACCCGGCTGAGGAGTCGCCACGTCCGGTCGCGCGGCGCGCACCGTGTGACGTCCTGGCAGTTCACCGCACCGGGCTCGCCCTGTACGGTGGTCGTGGTTGAGCCGACAGCCCTGAATCGAAGCATTACCGAACGTGACAGCCAGATGGAGTGTTCGCGTCGGTTCCTTGCCCGGGGTTGTTGTCCCGCGGCTGCGCGGAAGCAGGCGGGACAGGGATGTCGTGCGGGACCTGTTGATCCTTCGCCGGCTGCCTCGCCATCGAGGAGGTAGTCATGACCGCTTTCGCTCCCGGTGCGCCGGATGCACCGCAGCGCGGGTCCACCGAACCGGCCACATCGGCCGACACGAGTGCAGGGAACGGCCTGGCGTTGCGGGTGGGGTGCCCGAGCAGCACCTCGATCGCGATCGGCATCGCCGGTGAGCTGGACACCACCACTGCCCCGCGCCTGCACGAAATTCTTGCGCCGCGGCTGTCCTCGGGGGCCGAGACCGTCGTCCTCGATCTTTCCGAATTGCGATTCCTGGGCGTGGCCGGGCTGGAGCTGCTGGCCCACGCGTGCCGGGTCGCCGACGGCCGCTCGATGACGGTATGCATCGTGGACGGTCCGGTGTGCGTGGAACGAGCTCTTCGGGCCGCCGGATGGCACCGGGTGGTGCCGACCTTCGGCAGCGTGCAAGCGGCCGTGGCCGAGATGACCGGCCGCGAAAGCGCGCAACCGCTGCCCTGAGCGCACCGCAGGATGGAAGTCGGACGTCGCCTACTGCTGCTCGTCTTCCGGACGGTCGGCGGGCGGTTCCGTATCCAAACAGGACAGTGAGCGGCACAACGGCGACCGACCCACACCTCGCGTGGATCGGTCGCCGTGCGTCGGAACCGGCCTCAGCGCATGGCGCCGAGGGTTAGCGTGAACACCTCGGGGTCACCCGCGTTGACCTTGCCGCTGTGGTCCTCGCCGGCGTTCGAGCTCACGTCGTCGTAGGCGAACGCGTAGCCCTTGCCGTCGGGCAGGTTCTCGTGCACCACGCGCGCGTAGTGGTTGGTGATGTCGTTCTTGTAGAAGGTCGCCGGGTCCTCCTCGTGCGGCTGGTTCGGGTTGATCAGCAGCGTGGTGCGGTTGAACGCCGCCGCCAGCCGCGGCACGATCGCCAGCCGCTCCTGCGAGTCGCTGTCCGGGTTGTTCGCGAACGGGCCGCTGTTGCAGCCCCAGATGTCCACTGAGGACGGCTTGGCGAACCGCTCGGCGCCGAACACCAGCTCCTCGCCCTCGACCTTGCCTTCCAGGATGCCGATGTCCTCGCGCTGGGTGTCGATGAACAGCGACTCACCCGCGTACTTGGAGTACGCCTCGTCGACGTAGGGCTCCAGGTACCCCTCGAAGTCGGCCGCGCGGTGGTTCGGGTTGAGCACCCGCACGACCCTGCCGTCGGCCTCCTGCACCAGTTTCGGCCAGTTCTCGCCCTGGTCGCGCAGGCCCTGGGCGACCTTGTCCAGCGCCCCGGTGGGCATGCCCGGAACTTCCTGGTCGCCGCTGGGCGCCTTGAGGTGCAGCCCGATCGGTGCGGCGACGAAGTCGACGTAGCTGATGTTGGCGTAGAGCTGCTCGCCGTTGAGGGTGAACTCCGCGAACGTCCAGTCCTTGCCGAAGTTCGGGTCTTCATTGGAGACGAAGTTCGGGTGCACCACCGAGGTCGCACCGTCGGCGCCCTTCACGACCTGGAATTCCAGCGTGTCGTTGAGGGCGAAGTAGACCCGCGCACCGTACATCCGCGGGACGGTGACCTCGACGGTGCCGTCCACCGGGATGCCCGCTTCCGGGCCCACCGGCTCCGGCTCGGTGCCGCCGGCCTCCGGGAACAACGGGGTGCCGTCCTGCTTGATGAAAACGGCCTTGGTCTCGGCCTCGGAGAAACCGGCGATGTACGCGGTCGCCGGACCGCCGGAGTCGTTCTTCAGCACGAACTTCAGGCTCTCCGGCGCCGCCGAAGCGAACGGCGCGCTGATCGCCTGCGCCCAGAACGGGGAGCTCAGGGCGGCAGCGGAGTAGCCGAGAAACCGCCGGCGAGAAACCATGGTGGGGGACCTCCAGGGGGACAACAGGACCGCCTCGGAAGGCGGCCATCCTCTCGTTATCGATTCCGAGAGTCTGCTCGGTCCAGACCTTTCCTTGATACCCCCAAAAGGAGCACAATTCACCACATTTAAACAGCATTCAACGCTACCGCTCGGTGATGCCGGAAAAAGCAAGCGACAGGCGACATTCAGCCACAAAACTGGGAAAGGCGCGCGAGGCGGACGCCGCTCAGCTCCGTCGTCGCAGGTCGGTTCGCGTCCGGAACGGGTCAGCACCCACCGCGGACGGGTTTTCGGCGGGAGCCGGGGGCCGCCCGCCTCCCCCGCCCCGCCCGGCGTCACGGGACGCGATGAGCCCCGCACCTCGCAGATCAGCCGCTCGGTCAGGCCGCCCGCGAACTCGTGCGGACTGTCCTCGTTGAACGCGCTCGATCCGCACACCTGGCAAACCAACGTCGTCAACTCTTCGCCCGCACCGGATTCCGGCTGCGGTTCGTGCTCGCCGTCGAGCACACCACTGACCTCCGGCACCACCACACCCGGCACGGGGCGGCGCACCCGCACGGTCACCGCTGCGCGACGAGGCGCTTGGTGGTGCGCCGGAACGACCAGACGACGACCAGTGCGGCCAGCACCGTCAGCGGCGTGCCCATCACGACCTTCGCCACGGCCAGCCAGGTCGTGGAATCGGCGAGGTACAGCCACTCCTTCACGACGAACCGGGCGCCGAACACCAGCGCCGCGGCGGCGGTGGCGATGTCGTGCGTGCGCAGCACGCCCTTGTCGCTGCGCCACTCGTGCTCGCCGCCGTGCATCGCGTTCCAGATCACGCCGGTCAGCGGCCGGCGCGCCAGCACCGAACCGAAGGTGACGAGGAAACCCGCCAGCGCCGCCCAGATCCCGATGACGAAGAAGTCCTTCGCCGAGCCGGTCGCCGCGACGACTCCGACGGCGACCGCCAGGCCCAGCAACCCGCCGACCGCGGACGACCAGCGTTCCCCGCGCAGCAGCCGGAACCCGGTCAGCGCCACGCCGGCCGCGATCGAGACCCCGATCGTCACCGGCAGCGGCAGGAACGCGTTGGCCGCCACGAACACGATGACCGGCAGCGTCGAGTAGACGAATCCCATCGGGCCGCCCATCTGCTCGAGCAGCGTCTGCGGTGTGCTGGCCTGCGCCCGCTCGGTGCGGTGCGATTCGCGGGTTTCCTGCTGGTCGATCATGATCTTGCCCCCTCGGGCCGTTGGTGTGGTGGATCCAGGAGAAGCCGTGCCGCAACGGCACACTCAAGCCCGAGCGCCGGTGAAGCGGGCCACATGTGTTAGCCGAGCCCGCCTCCGGCTGCGACGCGACCGGCCTCGACGACCGAGCTCGGCTCGACGTCGGGCGAACCTCGCGACGAGGCATGATCAGCCGTCGTGGAAGCGGACCTGCGCGAGCCGCACCGGCTGCTCGCACACCCCGAGGTCGTCCGCCACATCGACTTCGACCGCCCCTGCGCATTGCTGCAGAGCGGCACGATGCACCACCTCGCCGACGACGAGAATCCCGGCGAGATCATGCGGGCCTATCGGGACGCGTTGCCATCCGGCTCCTACGTCGCCGTGTGCCACTTCTGGGACCCGGCGGAGGAATCGCCGGAGGACAGCGCTTTCGCCAAGGAGATGCAGCAGCGGCTCACCGGCAGCACCATGGGCACCGGCCGGTTCCGCACCCGCGCCGAGATCGCGGCTTTCCTGGACGGGCTCGAAACGGTCGATCCCGGGCTGGTCATGCTGCACGAGTGGTGGCCGGAAGGCCCGCGGATCGCCCCGTTGACCCAGATGGACAAGGTGTTCCTCAGCGGCGTCGCCCGCAAGCCCTGAGCCGCCGCTCCGGGCCTACCGGCAGCAATCATGCCGACGTCGATGCAGTGATCCGCTCGAGCCCCGCCGCCGCGCGCAGCAGCACGTGTTCCCGCCAAGGCGCGGCGGCCAGCTGCAAGCCCACCGGCATCCCGGATTCCGGGTGCCTGCCGCAGGGCACCGTGATCGACGGACCGCCGTACATCGACCAGACGTAGATGTATCGCGCGATTTCGCGGGTCGATGCCGCGAGATCCACCGAATCCCGGGCGGGCACATCGGTCGGCAGTGTCGGCGTCAAGATGACGTCCTGCGAAGCGAACACCTCGTCCACGCGCTGCCGGAACCGCTGCCGCCACCGCCGCGCCTTTTCGGACCGGCCGGCGGAAATGCCCGCACCGAGGCGCAACCGCCGGAGCACGTCGGGATCGATCGTCCCGGGCGCATCGCGCAGCCGGTCGCGGTGCAGTGCGGCGGCCTCGGGATACAGGATCTCCAGCATCCGGTCCTGCGCGTGCTCGGCGTCCGGCACTTCCTGCGACCGCACCCGCGCTCCGTGCTCGCGCAACGAGGCGACCGCCGCGGCCAGCACCTCCCGCACTCCGGAATCCAGCCCGTCAGCGAAGAAACCCGTCGCCACACCTACCCGCAGATCGGCGAGGCCGTCGTCGAGCGCCGTTTCGACCGGGGTGCGGCTGCCTTCGACCGAAGTGCCGTCGCCGTCCAGGTGGTCGAGCGCGGCGAGCATCGCCGCGGCGGTGCGCACGTCCGGGGCGATCGGCGTGACCGTGTCGAACGACGGGCTCACCGGCAGCACGCCGCGATTCGACATCCGTCCCAGCGTGGGCCGCAGACCCACCACCTCGTTCACCGCGGCGGGCACGCGGCCGGAACCGCCGGTGTCGGTCCCGAGCGCCGCGTCCGCGATGCCCGCCGCCACCGCGACGGACGATCCGCTGCTGGAGCCGCCCGAGATGCGGCGGTCGTCGAGCGCGTTTCGGCAGTCACCGAAGGCGTCGTTGCGGCCGGTGACGCCTATGGCGAACTCGGTCATGTTGTTCTTGCCGACGATCACCGCGCCCGCTTCGCGCAGCAATCGGACCACCGTGGCGTCGCAGGAGGCGGTCCGGCCGTGGTGCGGTGAGCCCGCCGTGCTCGGCACTCCGGCGACGTCGATGTTGTCCTTCAAAGCCACGGCCGTGCCGTGCAGCGGTCCGCGCGCGTGCGCCGGGGTGGCATCCAGTTCTTCCGCGCGCTGCCGGGCCTGCTCGTCCAACAGCGTGATGTAGGCGCGCAGCCGGGGATCGCGCTGTCGGGCCCGCGTCAGCAACTCGTCGATCCGTTCGCGGACCGGGCTCATGCGCGCCTCCTTCGGGCGGTCGCCCGGGACGACCCGGGCGCAGCAGCGGCGGATCAGCGCACGGCACCGACACCGGTCCAGCAGTGCGACCGCTCGGGATGCTCGACAGGGCTGTCCGGACGCCACTGCGAAGCCCACACGATGCCCGGCTCGACGAGATCGAGATCGAGCGCGGAGAACAGGCCGACGAGTTCGTCATGACCGCGGAAAGTCGCCGGCGTGGTGGTGCGCGCCAGCATCTCGGTGATCCGGGCCGCCCGCTCCTCCTGCCCGTCGGCGGTGACGTGGCTGACGGCCACGACGCTGCCCGGAGCGAGGTCGCGCGTGTAGCGCCCGACCAGCGACGCGAGGTCGTGCTCGTGGCCGACGTAGTGCAGCACCGCCACCATCAGCAACGCCACGGGCCGGGAGAAGTCGAGCCGCTGCACCGCCGGTGCGGACAGGATCGCGTCGGGATCGCGGACATCGGCGTCGACCAGGGCGACGCGGTCCTGCAGGCCCCACGCGGACAGCAGTTGCCGGGTGTGGGCGACCGCGATGGGCTCGTTGTCCACGTACACCACCTGAGCGGCCGGGTTCCCGCGGTGCGCGATCTCGTGCACGTTGCCGACCGTGGGAATCCCCGAGCCCAGGTCGAGGAACTGGTCGATGCCGCGTTCCAGCGCGAACCGCACGGCCCGGTGCAGGAACCCGCGGTTGTCCCGCGCCACGTACGGGCCCGAACCCACGACCTCGTGGATCCGCTCGGCCTCGGCCCGGTCGACGGCGAAGTTGTGGTTGCCGCCGAGGTCGTAGTCGTAGATCCGCGCCGCGTTCGGCACGTCCGGCTGCGGTTCGCTGGTTCCGCTGTATGCGTCGAATGAATCCACAGCCGGATGATCGTCGATCAGCGCGCGAACTCGCCACCCCCGCCGGGCTTCCGGCTCGCGGGAACACCGAGCAATCCGGCTCGCGAGGACAACCCAGCCATCCGGTTCAGGAGGGCAACCCAGCCATCCGGTTCGCGAGGAACACCGCGAGTCCGAGCACGCAGCGATACCCGCGATCACTGCCCGTCGTCCGCGGAAATCCAGCATTTTGGTCTCTACCTGTTCGTGGCATGATGCGGCCCGCTGCGCGAGGAGGACCCACGTTCATGCTGATCAAAAGCAGTGCACGCGAGCTCGACGGCTCGCTCGACGACGGCTATCTGGACCGCACCCCGTACTTCCAGTTCATCCTGCTGTCGTTGCTGTTCCCGATGTGGGGCGCGGCCGCCGGGCTCAACGACGTCCTCATCGCGCAGTTCAAGTCGGTGTTCACGCTCAGCGACGCCGCGGCGGCGTTCGTGCAGAGCGCGTTCTACGGCGGGTACTTCCTGATCGCGATCCCCGCATCGCGGTTCATCAAGCACACCTCGTACAAAGCCGCGGTGATGGCCGGGCTGGCGCTCTACATCGTGGGCTGCTGGCTGTTCTTCCCCGCCTCGCAGATGGCCACCTACAGCATGTTCCTGGTGGCCATCTTCGCCATCGCGGTGGGACTGAGCTTCCTGGAGACCTCGGCCAACACCTACAGCTCGATGCTCGGTCCGCGCCGGACCTCGACGCTGCGGCTCAACATCAGCCAGACCTTCACGCCGCTGGGCAACCTGGCGGGCATCATCCTGGGCAAGTACCTCGTCTTCGACGACACCGCCTCGCTCGAGCAGCAGATCCGGTCCGTGCAGGGCGCCGAACGCCAAGAGCTCGTAGACCGGCTCCTGGGCCAGACCCTGTTGCCGTACAAGTACATCCTCGCCGTGCTCGTGGTGCTGCTCGTGCTGTTCGCGATCACCCAGTACCCGCGGTGCCGCCCCAGCGCGGAGGCCGCGTCGAAGAAGGCGCAAGCCTCGATCGGCGAGACGCTGAAGTACCTCTCGACCAATGCGATGTTCCTGAAGGGCATCGCCGCGCAGTTCTTGTACGTCGGCCTGCAGACCGCGGTGTGGTCGTTCACGATCCGGCTGGCGCTGGAGACGATGCCGGGGCTCAACGAGCACGGCGCCACCGACTACATGATCTTCGGCTTCATCGCGTTCTTCATCGGCAAGTTCCCGGCGAACTTCCTCATGAGCCGGTTTTCCGCCTCGCACGTGCTGATCGCGTACGGAGCGATCGGCGCCGTCGTGCTGACCGCCGTCTCGTTCGGCCCGGTGGGTTGGGCGGTTTGGGGCGTGGTGCTCACGAACCTGCTCATGGGCCCCTGCTGGCCCACGATCTTCGGACGCACCCTGGACACCATCGAGGACAAGCGCTACCAGGAGACCGGCGGGGCCGTCCTCGTCATGGCCATCGTCGGCGGCGCGATCATTCCGGCCGTGCAAGGCGCGGTCTCGGACGTGAGCGGGTCGCTGCAGTTCTCGTTCCTGGTCGGCGCGGTGTGCTTCGCGGCCATCATGCTGTTCTTCATCGACCAGGCCAGGCACCGGAGCCCAGCCGTCGAACCCGGTTGATCCGCTCCGGACCACCCGCGAGTGGCGGATGCGCGCGAAGGCGCCCAGCGGGTGCGCGCGACCAGCCGGGGAACCACCGTCGATGGACAACGGGGCGACTCGTCGAGCCGTCGTCCCGGGCCCGGCACATCTCGTCCGACCGCGCGGATCAGCCGGAGTCGGATTGCCCCTCGCTGCCGAGCCCGATCAGGGCGCGCCGCAAGACGTCGGCCTGGGCGGGGTTGTAGAGGTCGTCGACGGCCTTGACCATCGTTTCCTCGACGAACTGCGGGCCGTGCGGGGCGTCGGAATGCGATTCGGCCAAGCCGGGGTGCTTCGCCAGTAGCTCGCGGAAGTACGGGACCAAGCGCTCGGCCAAGGCGATGCGGGTCGGTTCGTCGGCGTCGGCGGGCAGCTCGTTGAACTCGGCGTCCGTGGGGTCGTCGGGCAGGTCCTGCAGCATGTCCGCGTAGGTCTGCAGGTATCCGGGTCCGAGCACCCGGGTCATGACGGTGACGAAGCCGCGGTCGGCATCGGAGAGCCCGGTGGCCGGGGCGAACTCGGGCGGCAGGTCGGCTGGCGCCGAGCGGCGCAGGATGACGCCGAGTTCGACCCGCGCCCGTTGCAGCCGCTCGATGGTCGCGGCGAGTTCGGCGTCGAGCGTGCGCAGCGCGTCCTCGGGGTGCTCGTCGGTGTCTCCCATGGCTGCGATCTGCGACAGCGAGAACCCTAGATCGACCAAGCGCTTGATCCGCAACAGCCGGACCAGGTGGGCGACGCCGTACTGCTTGTAGCCGTTGGCGCGCCGCTCCGGCTCGGCCAGCAGGCCGACCTCGTGGTAGTGCCGCACCGCCCGCAAGCTCGTACCGGCGAGCTCGGCGAGTTCACGGGTGCTCCAGGCCACCGACCGTCACCTCATTTCCGCGTAGGCGCCGCTGAAGACGTCGCCGCCGGCGCGATCCGCCGAGGCGATGCCAGTCGAAACCGTGCCGTCGCGGCATGGTCAAGCGCCGGGGTGATCCGGTGACCTGATTCACCTCGGGTGCCGAGCGATCACGGCGCACGGCGAAGCTCGCGAGCTACTCGTCGGACTCGCCGGCCTCGTGCCCCGCGACCGTCGCGGTCGTCAGCGGGCTCGCCGCCTGGGCGGTGGCGGTGAGTTCGCGCAGGGTGCCGAGCAGTTCGCGGTTCGCCTCCGCGTCGAAGCGGTCGAGGGCGCACTGCAGGGCGTGCGGGACACCGGTGAGCCGCGAGCGCAGTTCGTACCCGGCGTCGGTCAGGCTCACCAGCACTCGCGATTCGTTGTCGCTGGCGCGGCGCCGCTCGACCAGCCCGTGCGCTTCGAGCCGCTTCAGCAGCGGTGACACGGTTCCGTAGTCCAGCTGCAGCGTCTCGGTCAGATCCTTGACCGGGCGGGTGTCGCGTTCCCACAGCACCAGCAGCACGAGGTACTGCGGATACGTCACCCCGAGCTCGTTGAGCAGCGGCCGGTACAGCTCGGTGACGGCCCGCGAGGCGGCGTAGAGCGCGAAGCACAGCTGGTTGTCCAGCTGCAGGCCCTCCGGGTTCTCCGGCTCGGCGGGCCGCGGTTCCTGCGAGGTCGTCATTCCCCCGACGCTAGACCTCGCGAGGCCGGAGCTCAATGTCCTGGACTCCCAGGCCTTGGTGCCTCATGAGGTGTGGTCGCCGCCCGCACCGGCAACCCCTGAGCACGAGCGACCGATGGCCGTGCGGGCATGAGTGGTTGCGTGCAGGCAGGCCGACACATAGTGTGCGATCACCTGGAGCACCAGTTCCTGGAGCACAAGTTATGCCGTGGATCGGCGGACCGGCGCGCTGCACGAGCGAGCAGCCGCGACGGCTCATCGACGCCGGTGCCCGGCAGTACCCGCATTTCGCAGGAGGACGACCATGAGCATTGTTTACACCGCGACGGCCACTTCCAGCGGCGGCGGCCGGGACGGGCAGGTGCGCTCGTCGGACGGCCGGATCGACGCGCCGGTGCGGATGCCGTCGGCGATGGGCGGCAACGGCGAGGGCACCAACCCCGAGCAGCTGTTCGCCGCGGCCTACGCCACCTGCTTCCACGGCGCGATGCGGCTGGCCGCCAAGGACAAGGGCACCGCGGTCCCGGACGACGCGACGATCGACGCCGAGGTCGGCATCGGCCCGGACGACACCAGCTTCGGCGTGACCGCGACGCTCACCGGGCACTTCCCGGGCCTGGACCAGCAGACGGCCGACGACCTGATGCACGGCGCACACCAGGTGTGCCCCTACTCCAAGGCGACCCGCGGCAACATCGAGGTCACGCTGCGCGCGACCGTGTGACCGTCCCCCGCAAGGGATTGGAGACCGCAGCCGTTGAGTTTGATCAGCAGTTCCGGAATCGCCCACGCGCGCTTGACCGTCACCGACATCGAGCGGTCGAAGGCGTTCTACGAGCACGTTTTCGGCTGGCCGGTGGTGATCGACGCATCGGACCGGGCCGGTGAGCCCGGCGTGCACGACTCGCCGGAGCAGTTCTACGGCGGAACCGTGTACCGAACCCCGTCGGGAGAGCTGTTCGGACTGCGCCCGGTGGCACCCGCGGGACAACGGTTCGATTCCGCGCAAACCGGCCTGGACCACGTCAGCTTCCAGGTCGAAGCACGGGAGGACCTGGTGACCGCCCGCCAGCGGCTCGCCGCGGCGGAGATCCCGCACGGGGAGGTCATCGACCTGCCGGACTCGGGCCTGTCGATCCTGTCGTTCAGCGATCCCGACGGGATCCACCTGGAACTGACCGCTCCCCTGGCCTGAGCGGAAGCAGGACCCGCCTCCCGGGCGCGGGACGTTGCACGCCTCCGCGGGGAGCCGTGTCCGGGAGGCCGGGCCGACGAGGCCGAGTCAAGGAGGCCGGGCGAACGAGGCCGGGCGAACACCGACGACGAACAACGAGGAGCAATCATGCGAGCCGTGCAGGTCTCCGAACCGGGAGGTCCGCTGGAACTCGTCGAGCGCGACGTTCCCGAAGTCCGCGACGACCAGGTCCGGGTGCGCGTGCAAGCCTGCGGGGTCTGCCACAGCGACATGTGGGCCAAGGAAGGCGCGCTGCCCATCACCCCGTACCCGATCATTCCCGGTCACGAGATCGTGGGGATCATCGACGAGCTCGGCCCCGCGGTGACCGGTCCGTGGCAGCGCGGCGACCGGGTGGGGATCGGCTGGTTCGGCGGGTCCTGCCTGCACTGCGATTCCTGCCGCCGGGGCGACTTCATCACCTGCGCGAACGGGAAGATCCCCGGCATCACCTTCGACGGCGGCTACGCCGACAACGTCGTGGTCTCCGCCGACGCACTGGCCCGGATTCCGGAGGAGCTGTCCGCGGTCGAGGCCGCGCCGCTGCTGTGCGCGGGCGTGACGACCTACCACGCGCTGCGCGAGAGCACGGCCCGTCCCGGTGACCGCGTCGCCGTGCTCGGCGTCGGCGGGCTCGGGCACCTGGGCATCCAGTTCGCCGCGCGGATGGGCATGGAGGTCGTGGCGATCTCCCGCGGCACCGGCAAGGCCGACCTCGCCCGGCAGCTCGGCGCGCACCGGCACATCGACAGCGAAGCCACCGATCCGGCCGAGGAGTTGGCCGCGCTCGGCGGCGCGCAGGTCGTGCTGGCCACCGCTGCGAGCGGGGCGGCGGTCAGCGCG
>NZ_JAFRFW010001002.1:0-4207 GCF_017434145.1 Saccharopolyspora sp.
CCGAGCCCGCTTTCCACGATCAGCAGCACGGTCAGCGCGAAGCCGAGGTAGGAAGCCGGCGACGGCAGGCGCAGCAGGATCGGAAGCGCCAGCACCAGCACCGCGTGCACCACCGCGACCGGCACGCTGACGTGCTGCACCGGAATCGACAGCACGCTCGCCGCGGCGGCGATCACGGCCGCGGCCGCGGCCACCACCACCGTCGCCCGCCCGGTAGTGCGCACCGACCCGCGCAGCAGCCCCAGCCCGGCGACCACGGCCGTGCCCGACAGCAGCAGGATGCGCAGCACCAGCGCGGCGGCGTCCACACCGGTCGCTGCCGGGTGCATACCGCTCATGTCCATCGCGAAACCTCGCTTCACGCAGGGAAAACCGGGGCCCGGGCACCGCGCGCGGCGATGCCCGGGCGGGTGAGCTACTTCAGGTCCTCGTCGGCGACCACGAACAGCTCGGAGTGCGGCTTCGCGTTCCCGAACGGCCCGTGCGGCCACGACTTGCGGTTGAAGTTGATGCCCGTTTCACCGGTGACCTCGTCCTTGAACGACTCGTCCACGTTGACCTGGCCGTCCTCGGCGAGGTCGATCATGTTGACCTTGTGGTCCCCGTCGTTGCCGGTGCGTGCGACGAAGTAGTTCGACACCGCCAACCGGCCGGGCTGCTTGGTCTCCTCGTACTTGCCGTCGGCGCCCGGCTTGAAGTTGTCGTAGGCGCCCCAGTGCGGTCCCGCCCCGGGCTGTCCCGGGTTGATCGGAGCCGCACCGGCCAGCGTCGGGCAGTCCTGCCCGCCGCCGTTCTCGGCCTTCTCGACGCTGTCGATGGAGCACTGGAAGTCGGTGCCCTTGCTGGTCAGCTTGGAGATGTCCAGCGTGTACACGCCGCCGGTGGCACCCGGGTCGTCCGGGCCGAGCGTGCCCTTCTGCCTGCCCTGCACCGCGCGGTACAGGAACCGGTCGTCCGGGCTGGTCTGGATCCAGCCGCCGTTCGAGCCGCTGCCCTTGGCGTCGTTGTTCGCCGGGTCGATCGCCTTCAACGCCTGCCCGTCGTCGAACACCTGCGTCCAGCGCGGGGCCGGGGCGGTGATGTCCGGGGTGTAGAAGACCGCGCCGCCCTGCATGGTTTCGGCGAACGCGCCCTTGTGGCCGGGCTGGTTGGTGACGGTGGTTTCCATGACCGCGCGGCTTTCCGAATGCAGCGGGTCCTCCGGATCGGCGCGCGGCCCGTCCGGCAGGTACGACACCGACTTGAGCTTCGGCTGGTTGCGGTCGGAGATGTCCCAGGTGCGCACGGTCGGCCGCCGCAGGTACGGCGACGGTTGCTTGACCGGGTCCAGGATGATGTTGCGCGGTTCCGCGTAGTCGCTGGTGACCAGCGTGTTCAGGTCCTCGCGGGCCTGGATGCCGTGCGGGTTGGCGCAGGTGGGTTTGCCCAGCCGCGGCAGGTTGTCGCACAACTTCGGGTTGTCGCCCTGCGGAGTCGCGGCCGGGGATTGGGAAAGCACCTTCCCGTCCCGGTCGAATCGCACGACTTCGCCCGGACTACCCGCGAAACCGTTTCCGCTGTGCACCGATCCGTCGTCGTAGCGATAAGGACCGGGAGCGACCGGACCGCCCATGTAGGTGCCGTAGGACGTGCCGTCCTTCAACGTCCAATAAGCGTCCGGAACCGAACCGCCGAGCGTCTGCGTCGGCAAGCTGACGCCCTTGAGCTCCAGGTTCGGCAGCTTGGTCACGTCGAACGCGTAGGTCGCGCCGAGGAACAACGCGCCCGCGAAAATGGTGTCGCCCTTGTGCCACACGTATTGCATGTGGTGCGGCTCGTTCTCCACCAGCGGCCCCACGGTGGCGGTGTTGACCACCTTCCCGTAGGTCTCCGAACCCTTCGTCGCGTCGATGACCGCGAGGAAGTCCGGCCCGGGAAGCGCGTTCTTCGCCTTGTTCACCGGATCCTTCAACGACCCGGGCAGGCCCTTGACGTCCTTGACCGCGGTGTCGGCGATGTTCTCGTCACCGGCCCACACCAGCAGCCATTCCTTGCGCTTTCCGTCCGCGGCCTTGGTCGCCACGTTGCGGACGGTGTGGTTGGTGACCGAGTAGTTCTTGCCGTCGGCCCCCGGCACCTGCTGCGTCGTGACCTGCACGTCCGCGTCGGCATCCTGCACGGGCAACGTGACGGTGCCGACCGCGAGCAGCGCGGCGGCCGCCCCGATCATTCCTCTGCGCAGCACTCGCGCCTTGATTCTCATGTTCTCTCCGGTCTGCTGCGGAATTCCACCAACGTCTGGGCACCTTCGAACTCGATTACCTGCATTCGGGCACAGGTGTTCTCGGGAAAGGTTTCCGGTGGCGCCGGTCCAGCGATTCCCGCGCAGCATCGATCCGCACGGGAGGCGTCGATTCCGGACGTGCCTCCGGTCCGCCCCCGGGCGCACCTGCCCGCCGCCCCGGAAATGCGTTTCCGGGCCGGTGGGTCTGGTTCCGTTGGGGACACGGAATTGCGCGAACCGCCGCAGGAACGGCCGGCCCGCGCCGAAAGGAAGAGGGAATCCGCGATTCAGGTGCGGCGCTGCGCGCCGCGCGGTGCCGCCCGCGGATTTTCCACGGGCGAACTCCGCTGAATGGCCTGCGCGGAAGTCGGCGAAAGGATCGTCAGCGAATGCTACACAGGGCGCTGGCCTGCTGCTGCAAATCGACGTGCAGGCGAGCCACCAGAGTGGTGAACCTCGACATGCGGTAGATCATGCGTGGGCGATCTACCCGGTGTCAACCAATCGACCAATCCGTGAGATGAGCACGGGAACTTTTCCGGGCCGCCGAACGTTCCCCGCCGTTCGTAGGTACCGCCGCGGCGCCGGATGAACTACTTTTCGCCCTCCGCGTCGCCGCGCTGGAGTTCGATCGCCCGGCGCATCGCCTTGCGTCCGCGGGTGCGGTCCCCGGCCAAGTCGGACGCCTGGGCGAGGGCGAACCACGCCCGCCACTCGTGCGGCGCGGCTTCGAGTTCGGCCTGCTTCTGCTCGAACCAGGCGTCGGCGGCTTCCCGCTGCACCCGCCCGGAGGGGCGCAACGGCAGGTGCGAGGTGTCCGGCAGGTTCCCCTCGGACTCCAGCAACCGCGCCAGCCGCTCGGTCTGCGCGCCGAACCGGAGCTGGTCGGCCACCAGCAGCGCACCCAGCACCGGCAGCACCAGGATCGCCAGCCCGAGCACGACGAACACCGGCTGCGCGGTCACGATCATCGTGACCGCGCGCTGCCCCATCAGCACCAGGTAGACCAGCAGCACCGCGGCGAGCACGAACGCCGCAGCGCGCGGACCGAACCAGGATTGCCGCTCGTTGGTGGACATTCACAGCCCCAGCACGGTGTCGAGCCCGACGGTCAGCCCCGGCCTGCCGCCGACTTCGCGGATGGCCAGCAGCACGCCCGGCATGAACGAACGCCGGTCGTAGGAGTCGTGCCGGATGGTCAACGTCTCCCCTTCGGTGCCGAACAGCACCTCCTGGTGCGCCACCAGTCCGGCCATCCGGATCGAGTGCACCGGCACCTCGTTCACCTTGGCGCCGCGCGCGCCGTCGATCCCTCTGCTGGTGGCGTCCGGCGCGGCCTCGAGCCCTGCGGACTCGCGGGTCTGCGCGATGACCTCCGCGGTTCGAGCCGCGGTGCCCGAGGGGGCGTCCGCCTTCTTCGGGTGGTGCAGCTCGACGATCTCCGCCGACTCGAAGAACCGGGCAGCGATCTCGGCGAACTTCATCGACAGCACCGCGCCGAGCGCGAAGTTCGGCACCACCAGCACCCCGGTCTCGGGCCGCTCGGCCAGCAAGCTGCGCACCTGCTCCAGCTCGTCCGGGCCGAGCCCGCTGGTGCCGACGACGACGTGGATGCCGCGCTCGACGCAGAAGCGCACGTTCTCCAGCACCGAATCGGGGTGCGTCAGGTCCACCGCGACCTGCGCGCCGGAACTGACCAGCACCTCCAGCGAGTCCTCGCGGTTGACCGACGCGACGAGTTCCGCACCGGGGTCCTCCTGCACGGCGCGCACCGCCTCGGAACCCATCCGCCCGCGCGCGCCGAGAACGCCGACCCGGACCGGAGTGGAAGCTGGGGAAGTCACGAACGTGCCGCCTTTCTGCGTTCTGCGTGGCCGAGCCGGTGATGCCGGCGAAATTCCTAGGTTTGTTTGAGAAGCGGCGAAGCCGCTTGCGGCGGCCGCC
>NZ_JAFRFW010001003.1:0-11451 GCF_017434145.1 Saccharopolyspora sp.
GCGGGCACCGATCCCGAGGACCTCGTCGTCGTGATCGGGCACGGCAAGGACGCGGTCGGCGAGCACCTCGCCGACGTCGCGGGCGAGCTGGACCGCGACGTCCGCACCGCCGTGCAGGACCAACAGCTCGGGACCGGCCACGCGGTGGCCTGCGGGCTCGACGCGCTCGCGGACCGCACGTCCGGCACGGTCCTGGTCAGCTACGGCGACGTGCCACTGCTGGACGCGACGACGCTGAGCGCGTTGCTGCGCGAGCACCACGACAACGGCAACGCGGCCACCGTGCTCTCCGCGGTCGTCGCGGACCCCACCGGCTACGGGCGCCTCGTGCGCGACGGGTCCGGGCAGGTCACCGGGATCGTCGAGCAGAAGGACGCGACCGCCGAGCATGCGGCCATCGACGAGATCAACTCCGGGGTCTACGCCTTCGACGCCGCGGTGCTGTCCGAGGCGCTGGCCCGGCTCTCCACCGACAACGCGCAAGGTGAGCTGTACCTGACCGATGTGCTCTCCATCGCCCGCGGCGACGGGAAGTCCGTGGGCGCGCTGGTGTGCGCGGACACGTGGCTGGTCGAGGGCGTGAACGACCGGGTGCAGCTGGCGCGGCTCGGCGCGGAGTTCAACCGCAGGCTCGTGCTGGACTGGATGCGCGCGGGTGTCACGGTCACCGACCCGGCCTCGGTGTGGCTGGACTGCGACGTGACCTTGGACCGGGACGTGCTGCTCGAACCGGGCGTGCAGCTGCGCGCGGGCACCAGCGTCGGCGAAGGCGCGGTGATCGGGCCGGACACCACGCTCACCGGCTGCGCGGTGCGGCCCGGCGCGTCCGTGGTGCGCTCGCACGGCGAGGGAGCCGAGGTCGGCCCCGGCGCCTCCGCGGGCCCGTTCGCCTACCTGCGCCCCGGCACCCGGCTCGGCGCCGACGGCAAGATCGGCACCTTCGTGGAGACCAAGAACGCCGAGATCGGCGCGGGCAGCAAGGTGCCGCACCTGACCTACGTCGGCGACGCCGAGGTCGGCGAGAACAGCAACATCGGCGCGGCCACCGTGTTCGTCAACTACGACGGAGTGGCCAAGCACCGCACCGTGATCGGATCGCACGCCCGCACCGGCGCGGACAACATGTTCGTCGCTCCGGTCGAGGTGGGCGACGGCGCCTACACCGCCGCCGGTTCGGTCATCACCCAGAACGTCCCCCCGGGCGCCATGGCGGTCGCCCGCGGGAGGCAGCGCAACATCGAAGGCTGGGTGGCTCGCCGCCGCCCGGACACCGCCGCCGACCAGGCCGCTCAGCGGGCGCTGGAGCGGTCGGGATCTGACCTGACCACCAATCCGATCAGTGACTCCCGATGATGGGCGTCAACGGGGAGGGACGATGACCGTGAGTGCCATGTCTGCGACCCCGAAGAAGAGCTTGAAGCTCTTCTCCGGGAGCAGTCACCCGGAACTTGCCGAGGAGGTGGCCAAGCAGCTCGACGTGACGGTCACGCCCCAGGCGGCCTACAAGTTCGCCAACGGCGAGATCTTCGTCCGCTACGACGAGTCGGTCCGCGGCTGCGACGCCTTCGTAATCCAGTCGCACTGCACGCCGCTGAACGACGCCATCATGGAACAGCTGATCATGGTGGACGCGCTCAAGCGGGCCAGCGCGAAGCGGATCACCGTGGTCATGCCGTTCTACGGCTACGCACGGCAGGACAAGAAGCACAAGGGCCGCGAGCCGATCTCGGCGCGGCTGATGGCGGACCTGTTCAAGACCGCCGGTGCGGACCGGATCATGACGGTGGACCTGCACACCGACCAGATCCAGGGCTACTTCGACGGGCCGGTGGACCACCTGCTGGCGCAGACGGTGCTGTCGGACTACGTGCGCGAGACCTACTCCGAAGAGAAGATCACCGTGGTCTCGCCGGACTCCGGCCGGGTGCGCGTGGCCGAGAAGTGGGCGGACAACCTCGGCGGGACTCCGCTGGCGTTCATCCACAAGACCCGGGACCCCACGAAACCGAACCAGGTGGTCGCCAACCGCGTCGTCGGTGACGTCGAGGGCAGGCTGTGCGTGCTGGTCGACGACATGATCGACACCGGCGGCACGATCACCAAGGCCACCGAGCAGCTGCTGGAGTCGGGCGCCAAGGCCGTGATCATCGCGGCGACGCACGGCGTGCTGTCCGGCCCGGCGGTGGAGCGGCTGTCCTCCTGCGGAGCGAAGGAGGTCGTGCTGACCAACACGCTGCCGATCCCGGAGGACCACCACTTCCCCACGCTGCGGGTGCTGTCCATCGCCCCGCTGGTGGCCGAAGCGATCCACCAGGTCTTCGAGGACGGCTCGGTGACCAGCTTGTTCAACGGCCACGCCTGAGCGTCCCCAGAACGCCGAAAAGCCCGGTCCCCCGCTTCGGGGGCCGGGCTTTTCGGTGTCGTGCCGGGTGTTTCCGGGCCGTCAGAGCGTGGTGACGACCTCGTCGTAGTCGAGCCGGGGCAGGCGGTCGAACCAGGGGTTCTCGCCGGGCTTGCCGATGTTGACCACGACGAGGACCTTCTCGCGGCCGTCCGGGAAGAACTCGGCGTTGATGCCCGCGGCGTCGAAACCGGTCATCGGGCCCGCGGCCAGCCCCGCGGCGCGCACGCCGAGGATGAAGTAGCCGACTTGCAGGGTGCCGTTGAGCTTGGCGTGCTCGGCGCGGAACCCGTCGTCGCCCGCCCACATGTCCTTGGCGTCCGGCTTGTGTGGGAAGACCTTGGGCAGGTTCTCGTGGAAGTCGGTGTCCGCGGACAGGACCGCGACCAGCGGCGCCGACTCGGTCTTGGCCCGGTTGCCTTCGGACAGGTGCGGCAGCAGCCGCTGCTTGCCCTCGTCCGAGCGCACCAGCGCGATCCGCAGCGGCTGCTGGTTCATCGAGGTCGGGCCCCACTTGACCAGGTCGTAGATCGCGCGGATCTGCTCGTCGTCGACCGGTTCGGAGCTGAAGGAGTTCGCGGTGCGGGCGGCGCGGAACAGCAGGTCCTGCGCGTCCTCGGAGAGCTGGAAGGCTGCGGCGCGGTCGGTCGAGGTCATGATCACTTCCTGTCCGGGCGGTGTTTGCCCGCCAGAACATCCGGCGCACCGGCCGGAATTCCAGCCGCGACGGAGATCACATCACCGCGCCGACGAGTTCGTTGACCGCCACCCCGACGAACAGCACCAGGCACAACCCCAGCAGCACGTTCGAGACCCAGCGGGAGCGGTGCTCGGGCGGCATCATCGAGCGCGAGTTCAGCAGCACCAGCAGCGTGCCCGCCAAGAACGGCATGAACAACGCACCCAGCACGCCGTAGACCAGGGTGAGCTGGAACGGCTTGCCGAACAGCAGCAGGATCATCGGCGGGAACGTCAGCCACAGCAGGTAGAGCCGGTACGGAGTGCTGTGCATCCCCGCCTTGTGGTCGTAGGTCTCGGCGGTCTCGGCCGGGGCTTCCTTGGGCAGCCGCCAGGTCCGCCACCAGTCGGCGAACAGCAGGCTCACCCCGTTCCACACCCCGATCACCGAGCTGAACGCGACCGCGAAGAACCCGACCAGGAACGGGATCCGCGCCCATTGGCCGTAGTCCGCGGCGAGCACGTCGCTGAGGTTGAGCAGCCCCTTGTCGCTGTCGGTGAGGTCCTGGCCGAGCAGGATCTCCGCGCCGACGACCAGCATCGCGACCACGAAGATCCCGGTGGTGACGTAGCCGACCGCGTTGTCGGTGCGCATGATCGGCAGCCACTTCGGCCCGCGCCAGCCCTTCGCGAAGGTCCAGTAGCCGTAGGCGGCCATGGTGATCGTGCCGCCGACGCCGCCCATCAGGCCCAGCACGTAGGCGACCGAGCCGTCCGGCAGCGTCGGCACCAGCCCCTTGCCGAGTTCGAGCAGGTTCGGCCCGACCAGGATCGCGGTGCCCACGACGGTCACGAACATGACGCCGACCAGCACCGTCATGAGCTTTTCCAGCACCGCGTAGCGGCCGAACCACACCAGCCCCAGCCCCAGCAGGCCGCAGACGATCGCCCATCCGCTGACCGGCAGCACCGGGAACAGCGCGTTCAGCGGCAGCGCCGATGCCGACATCGCGGTGGCGCCGTAGACGAAGCCCCACACCACGATGTAGGCGCCGAAGTAGCCGGTGGCCCAGGAGCCGAGCGTGCGCCAGCCGGAGAGCATGGTGCGTTCGGAAGCGAGGTGCCAGCGGCCGACGGCCTCGCCCAGCGCGAGCTTGAACACCGTGCCGAGCACGACCGCCCAGAACAGGGCGTAGCCGTAGCGCGCACCGGCGATCATCGTCGCGACCAGGTCGCCCGCGCCGACTCCGGTGGCGGCGGCCATGATGCCGGGGCCGACTTGCCGGAGCCGGTCGGCCCAGCCGGTGGCCGGTTCGGCCCCGGCTTGCGCGCTCCCGTGGTCCTCGGTGGAACCGGAGCTGGTGTCAGCGGACATGAGCGTCAAACTAACGCCGGGCGGTGCCGCGGTCATCCGCAAGCGACCAAACCGTGACGGTCGCTGAATCGAGGGACGAACGAACACCCACCGCACGCGGACGAGCGGGCGGGCGCGAACTCGGCTGACCCGATCGGGAAGCAGCTGCGCGAACCCGGCGGCACGTCGGCCGCCGCGACCCGCCGGTGAACACGGCACGGGTCGAGTGCACCCGGTTCTCGCGGGCACAGCGGATCATCCGGTTAGACCGGCCGAGGCCGGATCGGTACCCCAGCAAGCAGCTGCCGCGCGGCGGCTCCTAAACTGTTCGGGTTGCCTCGGCGAGGCCGGGTACGCGACCCGGCGTGATCGACGCGGCGGCACGGTGTTCGCCCCTGTGGCCGCGAGAGACGCCGGTGCCGCCCACATCGCGGCCGTTGTCCGGCCGCGAGCGGCACCGACCCCCGCAGGGCCGGTGTTCGCGAGCACGGCGTCGGCCACGTCATCGGTCGCACCCGCCGCCGCAGGCCGCCGACATTTCGATTCCGCCCGACTTCACGAGGAGTGCAGCACCGTGTCCGAGGTACGTCTTTCCGTCGAGCCGCGCACCGAGTTCGGCAAGGGTGCCGCCCGCCGCACCCGCCGCGCGGGCAAGATCCCCGCGGTGCTCTACGGGCACGGCTCCGACCCCAAGCACCTGTCGCTGCCCGCCATCGACTTCGCCCGCGCCGTGCGCGAGAACGGGCAGAACGCGGTGCTGACGCTGGAGGTCGCCGGGTCGGCCAGCGAGCTCGCGCTGACCAAGACCGTGACCGCGCACCCGATCAAGAACTACATCGAGCACGTGGACCTGCTGCTGGTCCGGCGCGGCGAGAAGGTCACCGTGAACGTGCCGGTCGTGCTCTCCGGCGACCCGGCCCCTGGTGTCCTGGTCACCCAGGACGCCAACGAGGTCGAGGTCGAGGCCGAGGCGCTGCACATCCCCGAGCAGATCGAGCTGTCGGTGCAGGACGCCGAGGACGGCACCCAGGTGCACGCCTCCGACCTGCAGCTGCCGCGCGGCGTGACGCTGCAGGCCGACCCGGAGACGCTGATCATCAGCGTCTCCGAGGCGCCGACCGCCGCCGACATGGAGTCCGAGTTGGACACCGAGGGCGCAGGCGTCGTCGAGGAAGCCTCCGACGAGGAGACCGCGAGCGAGTGAGCTCCGACCCGCCGGTGACCGGGACGCGGCGAGCACCGCGCCCCGGTCCCGGCCGGGCCATCGCATTCATCCGCCGCCGCTTCGGCGGTGCGTCCGAGGGAAACGATCAGGTGAGCACTCCCGAACCGCCCGCGCTGATCGTCGGGCTCGGCAATCCCGGCCCGCGCTACGCGGGCAACCGGCACAACGCCGGTTTCCTGGTCGCCGACGAGCTCGCCGACCGGATCGGCGGGAAGTTCAAGGCGCACAAGGCGAACGCCGAGGTGGTGGAGGGCAGGCTCGGGCAGCGCCGGGTGGTGCTGGCCAAGCCGCGGACGTTGATGAACCTCTCCGGCGGGCCGGTCGCCGGACTGGTGAAGTTCTTCAAGCTCCCGCCCGAGTCGCTGATCGTGATCCACGACGAGCTGGACCTGCCGCACGGCGCCGTGCGGCTCAAGCGCGGCGGCGGGGAGAACGGGCACAACGGGCTCCGTTCGATCACCAAGTCGCTGGGCACGAAGGAGTATCTGCGGGTGCGCTTCGGCGTGGACCGGCCGCCGGGGCGGATGGATCCGGCGGACTACGTGCTCAAGGACTTCTCCGGGGCCCAGCGCAAGGAACTGGCGTACTTCGTCGACCTGTGCGCGGACGCCACCGAGGCGCTCGCCGCGCACGGCTTGGAACCGGCGCAGAACCAGTTCCACTGAGCGGCCGCGGCGTCCTCAGCAGGCGGGCACGAGCTCGGCGGTGGCGGCGCGACGGAGCTTGCCGGACGGGGTTTTCGGCAGCGAGCCCGGTGCGAGCACGACCACCGCGGCCGGTCGCACCCCGACTGCGTCCACGACCCGCGCGGCGACCGCCTTGCGCAGGTCCTTCTCCGCTTCGCCGGTTCCGGCGGACTTCGATTCCAGCACCACGGCGAACCGTTCCCGCCGATCGCCCGCGTCCAGCCGGACCGCCGCGGCGTTGCCCGCGCGCACTCCGTCCACTTCGCACGCCGCGCGTTCCACGTCCACCGGGAAGATGTTCCGGCCGCCCATGATGATCACGTCCTTGCGCCGTCCGCAGATCACCACCTGCCCGCCGACCAGGTAGCCCTCGTCACCGGTGTGCAGCCAGCCTGCGGCGTCCTGCGCGGGCAGCGGGCCGCTCGCGGTGAGGTATCCGGGCGTCACCGGGGCGCCGCGGATGCGCAGCTCGCCGACAGCCCGCTCCCCCAGCGCCTCGCCCGCGTCGTCGACCGCCTTCACTTCCAGCCCCGGCAACGGTTCCCCGAGCAGCGCGAACGAGCGGCTGCGGCCGGTGCTCGCGGGCTCCGCGCGCCGCTCGCGCTCCAGCGCATCGGCGTCCACCTCGTCGACTTCCACGCCGCGGTCCAGCGGCGCGAAGGACACCGCCAGCGTCGATTCCGCCATCCCGTAGGCGCACACCATGCACGTCCCGGACAGGCCGAACCGGGCGCCCGCGCCGGTGAACGCGCGCACCGCCTCCGGGTCCACGGGTTCGGCTCCGTTGAGCGCGAACCGGAGGCTGGAGAGGTCGAATTCGCCGTCCTCGGCCCGCGCCATCCGGCGTCCGGTCACGGCGTAGGCGAAGTTCGGCGCGGCCGTGACGGTGCCGCCGTAGCGGCTGATCAGCTCCGGCCACAGCAGCGGGCGAGCCAGGAAGTCCGCGGGAGTGACCTTGACCGCCTCCATGCCGATCGACATCGGCACCGTCAGGCAGCCGACCATGCCCATGTCGTGGAACAGCGGCAGCCAGGAGACCGCCACGTCGCGTTCGGCGTCCAGCCGGGCGGTGGCCACCATCGCGGCCGCGTTGGCGTCCAGGTTGCCGTGCGTGATCCGCACGGCTTTCGGTTCAGCGGTGGAACCGCTGGTGAGCTGCAGCAGCGCGGTGGCGTCTTCACCGACCGGCACGGGCTCGTCCAGCCGCCGGTCGTAGGCGGCCCATTGGGTGAGGTCACGATGCTCGACGCCGTTCTCGTCCAGCACCCCGGCCAACTGCTCGAACGGCGGGCCGAGCAGCACCAGCCGCGCGTCGATCATGGCCAGCACCCGCAGCGTGTCCTGCGCCCACTCCGCCAGGTCGGTACGAGGGGTCGGTTGGTGCAGCATGGTCACGCTGCAACCGGCCAACCACCCGCCCTGCACCGCCGGGGCGATCAGTCCGGGATCGGCGGCCAGCACGGCCACCGCCGAGCCGGGGGCGAGTTCGGCGCTGAGGGCGGCGGCGACCCGCGTGGCCTCGTCGTGCACCTGGTTCCAGGTGCGCCGCCGCGGGCGGTCCGGCTCGCCGGTGACCAGCCCCCGCGCGCCCGGTCCGGCGTTCTCCCGCGCCGCGGCCACGATCCCGTCCACGAACCGGCTCATGTGACGAAGCCTACGTCGAACGGGCGAACACCGGAACAGCTCGGTTCCGGCCACCGAAGCCACATCGGGACGTCCGAGACAGCACGGCCGCAAACCACCCCTGGAGAAATCGCCCGGCTCGCGAGGCCGCAGCACGATCCCTAGTTGTTGCGGGCAAAGACGTTGTTGACGGCGTGGCTGTAATCAAGGGGTTCCGAGCAACGTCGCGACGGCTGCGTGTGCGTGGCGGGCTGGGGCGGGGTCGCCACTGATGCCGGCCGTCACGATGGCTCCTTCAGCGAGCAGGAAAACCGGTTCAACCACCGCCAGCCCGGTGGCATGGACCCACACCGCGACCTGGTCGTGGAATGCCCGCTTGTGCGACCGGACTTCGGCTCGCACCGCCTCGGATGCGGGGCCCAGTTCGCCGTAGGCATTGATCCAGGCGCATCCGCGGAAGCCGGGTTCTGCGAACCACTCGGCAAGCCAGTCGAAGATCGCGAGTACGCGCTCGTAGGGATCTACGACCGCCTCCACGCGGGCGGCCAGGCTTGCTCTCCATCGCTGATCGCGACGCCTGAGCACCGCCACCACGAGGTCTTCCTTCGCCGCGAAGGATCGGTAGATCCGCTTCAGAGGCAGACCGGATGCAGCACGGACCTCATCCATGCCGACCGCCTGGATCCCTTGCTCGTAGAACAGCCGTTCTGCTGCGTCGAGCAGGGCGTCGCGGTCCAAACGGTTCTGCTCCTCAGTGATCGGGGCTGGCATCCGAAGCTCCTTGGCGTTGAGAACGTACGTTCCCTATCGTAGACTCCGCCGATAGAGAACGGTCGTTCTCAACGATGGGAGACTGCAATGCCGGAAGATCGTCCGCCGTACCCGCCGTTCACGCAGGAGGCGGCCCTGCAGAAGGTCCAGGCAGCTGAAGATGCATGGAACACCCGTGACCCGCACCAGGTGGCCATGGCCTACACGCCGGACTCGACGTGGCGGAACCGTGACATCTTCGTCCGCGGCCGCGAGGAGATCATCGCGTTCCTGACCCGGAAGTGGGAGCGCGAACTGGACTACGCGCTGCGTAAGAGCCTCTGGGGCTTCCGCGAAAATCGAATCGCTGTCCGCTTCCAGTACGAGTGTCACGACGCAGAAGGCCAGCGATGGCGCAGCTACGGCAACGAACTGTGGGAGTTCGACGAGCACGGACTCATGCGGCGCCGCGAGGCGAGCATCAACGACGTCGCTATCACTGAAGCCGATCGGCGCATCCACGGCCCCCGGCCCACGGGCGAGTACGGCGTCGACATCCCACTCCGGTAGTGCCGATACCACGTCCCTTAGTCGGTGGGCTCAGGCAACACGACC
Organism: Saccharopolyspora sp.; assembly: GCF_017434145.1. Lineage (NCBI taxonomy): Bacteria > Bacillati > Actinomycetota > Actinomycetes > Pseudonocardiales > Pseudonocardiaceae > Saccharopolyspora > Saccharopolyspora sp. The sequence goes on from NZ_JAFRFW010001003.1 coordinate 9,333, forward strand.
GTCTGAGCCCACCGAACTCGTGTCGTCTATAGGAAACGCTGTGCTCCACGCCAATGCGCCCCTGTCCATCGAGGGACGACGCCGCCCCGCCCGCACAGCGGAGCAGGTGAGAGGCCGCCAGCATCTCGCCTCCGAGACGGCGTCACCAACGTCCAGCCCTCACGCACCTAGTCGAGCTGATCGGCCAGTTCGAGCCAGCGGGCTTCCACGTCGTCCTTCTCCTGCTGCAGCGCCTGCAGATCGGCGCCCAGCGATTGCAGCTTGTCCGGCTCGGTAGCGGCCTCGGCCAGCCGCGCGTGCAGCTCCTGCTCCCGCTTGCCCAGCTTGTCCAGCTGCCGTTCCAGCTTCGCCAGGTCCTTGCGCGCGGCCCGCTCCTCGGCGCCGGAGAGCTTGTCCGGCTTCGCCTCGACCACGTCCGCGGCCTGCTTGCCGACGTCGCCACCACCCGCGGCCAGCAGCGAATGCCGCCGCTGCAGGTACTCCTCGATGCCGCCGGGCAGGTGGGTGAGCCTGCCGTCGCCGAACAGCGCCAGCACCGTGTCGCACACCCGCTCCACCAGGTAGCGGTCGTGCGAGACCACGACGAGCGTGCCCGGCCAGCCGTCCAGCAGATCTTCGAGCTGCTGCAGGGTGTCGATGTCGAGGTCGTTGGTGGGCTCGTCGAGCACCAGCACGTTCGGTTCGGACATCAGCAGCCGCGCCAGCTGCAACCGGCGCCGCTCACCGCCGGAGAGGTCGCCGACCGGGGTCCACTGCCTGCCCTTGCCGAACCCGAACCGTTCGCCGAGCTGGGAGGCGGTGAGCTCGTACTTGCCCAGCTGCACCCGTTCGGCGACGTCCTCGATCGCCTCCAGCACCCGCCAGTTGCCCGGCAGGTCGTGCAGTTCCTGGGTCAGGTGCGCCAGCCGCACTGTCTTGCCCTCGATGCGCCTGCCCGCGTCCGGCTCCCGCTCACCTGCGATCAGCCGCAGCAACGTGGTCTTGCCGGAGCCGTTGACGCCGACCAGCCCGATCCGGTCACCCGGCCCGATCCGCCAGGTCACGTCGTCGAGCAGGGTGCGATCGGCGATCCGCAGGTCCACGTCCTCCAGCTCGATCACGGTCTTGCCGAGCCGGCGCTTGGCGAAGGTCACCAGTTCCACGGTGTCCCGCGGCGGCGGGACGTCCGCGATGAGCGCTTCGGCGGCCTCCACCCGGAACCGCGGTTTCGAGGTGCGGGCCTTCGCACCGCGCTGCAGCCAGGCGAGTTCCTTGCGCGCCAGGTTCTGCCGCTTCTCCTCGGCCTGCTGGGCCAGCCGCGCGCGTTCCGCGCGGGCGTAGACCCAGTCCGCGTAGCCGCCTTCGTACTGCTCGACCCTGCCCTGGGTGACCTCCCAGGTGCGGTTGCACACGGTGTCCAGGAACCAGCGGTCGTGCGTGACGATCACCAGTGCGCAGCGGCGCTCCATCAGGTGATCGGCGAGCCAGCGCACGCCCTCCACGTCGAGGTGGTTGGTGGGCTCGTCGAGCACCAGCACGTCCAGGTCGCGCACCAGCGCGGCCGCCAGCGCGACGCGGCGGCGCTCACCACCGGAGAAGTCGGCAACCGGGGTGTCCAGCCCGAGCCGGGTCATGCCGAGCCCGGTCAGCACCGAACGCACCCGGGCGTCGGCGGCCCACTCGTGCTCGGCGGTGAAGCCGTGGGGATCCAGCACCGCGTGGCGCACCGTCGAGCCCGGCGGCAGTTCGGTGCGCTGGGTGACCACCGCCAGCCGCAGGTCGCGCTGGTGGCTGACCCGGCCGGAGTCGGGTTCCTCGCTGCCGGAGATCACTTCCAGCAGCGTCGTCTTGCCGCCGCCGTTGAGGCCGACGACGCCGATCCGCTCCCCGGCGCCGATGCCGATCGAGACGCCGTCCAGCAGCGGGCGCTCTCCGTAGCTCTTGCGCACCGATTCGAGGTTGATCAGATTGGCCATCGGGGTTGCGGTACTCCAGGAAAACGAGGGGTGATCAGGCGTGCACCTGCGGCGGCGTGGGCCGGTCGGCCCGGTCGTCGCCGATGATCCGGGCGCCCGGAACCGGGCCCTGCGCGACGCGGACGGTGCGGCACACGCCCGCGCCGGACAGCTCAGCGGCGACC
>NZ_JAFRFW010001004.1:0-3017 GCF_017434145.1 Saccharopolyspora sp.
CGCGCTGCTGTCGCTGGCCACCGACGTGCTGGTGGACACGCCTTCCGCGCACGCGGCGGAAGCGGTGCGGATGCTCGGCGCGGCGACCAGCAGGCTCATCGTCGGCCAAGCCGCCGACCTCGGCTTCGAGCACCGGCACGAAGTGGCGCTGGACGAGTGCCTGCGCATGGTCGAAGGCAAGACCGCGGTGCTGCTCGGCTGCGCGTGCTCGCTGGGGGCGCTGTGCGCCGGGGGCGACGAAGACGCCGTGGCGCGGATGCGCTCGTTCGGCATCGAGCTGGGCATGGCCTTCCAACTGGTCGACGACCTGCTGGGGCTGTGGGGCGATCCGGAGACGACCGGCAAACCGGTGCTTTCCGACCTGCGGGCGCGCAAGAAGACCGCGCCGATCGTGCACGCCCTGAGCTCGGCGACCCCGGCGGGCGAGCGGCTGCGCCGGATCTACCGCGAACCCGCGCGGCTCGTCGGCGAACGCGCCGAGCACGCCGCCGAACTGGTGCGCCAGGCCGGCTCCCGGGAGTGGGCCGAATCCGAGTGCGAGCGCAGGTTCGACGCCGCGCTCGCGCAACTGCACGCCTGCGGCCGGCACAGCGCGGCCGTCGAATCCCTGACCGAACTCGCGGAGTTCATCGTGCGGAGGCAATGGTGACCGACCAACTGACCCGATCCCAGCAGCAGCAGACCCAGCCGGACCTGCCCGCGGTAGGCGCCAGGGCGCACGGCGCGCTGCTCGCCGCCCGGGATCACCTCTTGTCGTTGCAGCACACCGACGGCTGGTGGAAGGGGGAGTTGGCGACGAACGTGACCATGGACGTCGAGGATCTGCTGATGCGCCAGTTCCTCGGCATCCGCACGCCGGAGGAGACCGCGCAGGCGGCGCGCTGGATCCGTTCGCAGCAGCGCGAAGACGGGACCTGGGCGAACTTCCACGGCGGGCCCGGCGACCTCTCCACCACGGTCGAGGCGTACGTCGCGCTCAAACTCGCAGGCGACGACGTCGAAGCCCCGCACATGACCCTCGCGCGAGCCTGGATCCTGGCGCACGGCGGCCTCGAATCGACCCGCGTGTTCACCCGGATCTGGCTGGCGCTGTTCGGCGAATGGCCGTGGGACGAGCTGCCCGCGATGCCGCCGGAAGTCGTGCTGCTGCCGAAGTGGGCGCCGCTCAACCTGGCGAACTGGGGTTGCTGGGCGCGCCAGACCGTCGTGCCGCTGACCATCGTGTGCACGCTTGCACCCCGGAGGGAACTCGGGGTGAGCGTGCGCGAGCTGCGCTCCGGGCGGACACCGCAGCGCTCCTCCGACCCTTGGGACCGGGCGTTCCGCGCGCTCGACGCGGTGTTGCACCGGTATCAGCGGTACCCGCTGAAGACGGTGCGGCGGCACGCGATGCGACGCGCTGCGGAGTGGATCATCGCCCGGCAGGAGGCCGACGGCTCGTGGGGCGGCATCCAGCCCCCTTGGGTGTACTCGCTGCTGGCGCTGCACCTGCTCGACTACCCGCTGGAACACCCGGTGCTGCGGGAGGGCTTGGCCGGGTTGGAGGGCTTCCTCATCCGGGAACGCACTCCGCAGGGCACGAGCCGCCGGATGGAGGCGTGCCAATCACCGGTGTGGGACACCGTGCTGACCGTGCAGGCGCTGCACGACGCCGGTTTGCCCGCCGACCACCCGTCGCTGCGGTGCGCGACCGATTACCTGTTGCGCGAGGAGATCCGGGTGCCCGGTGACTGGGCGGTGCGCAGACCCGGGCTCGCTCCGAGCGGGTGGGCGTTCGAGTTCGACAACGACGGCTATCCCGACATCGACGACACCGCCGAAGCGGTGCTCGCGCTCAACCGGGTCGAGCACGGCAGACCGCAGGAGGTGCACGCGGCCATCGAACGCGGGCTGGCCTGGATGCGCGGCATGCAGTCCCGAGACGGTGGCTGGGCAGCGTTCGACGCGGACAACACCAGCAGGCTTGCTACCCGGCTGCCGTTCTGCGACTTCGGGGAAGTGATCGACCCGCCCTCAGCGGACGTCACCGCGCACGTCGTGGAAGCGATGAGCTTGCTCGCCGACCGCGAGGACCCCGCGGTGCGCGCGGGCGTGCGGTGGCTGCTGGCGAACCAGGAGCGCGGCGGCTCGTGGTTCGGCCGCTGGGGCGCCAACCACGTTTACGGCACGGGCGCGGTCGTGCCCGCGCTGGTCGCCGCCGGGGTGCCCGCCAACCACCCGGCGCTGCGGCGGGCGGCGGATTGGCTGGAGGAGCACCAGAACGCCGACGGCGGCTGGGGAGAGGACATGCGTTCCTACACCGATGCGCGGTGGATCGGGGTGGGCACCTCGACCGCCTCGCAGACCGGATGGGCGCTGATGGCGCTGCTGGCGCTGGGCAGGCACGCCAGCGAAGCGGTGCGCAACGGCGTGGAATACCTGGCCACGAGCCAGCGCGCGGACGGCACCTGGGACGAGCCGCAGTTCACCGGAACCGGATTCCCGGGCGACTTCTTCATCAACTACCACCTGTACCGGCTGATCTTCCCGCTGACCGCGCTCGGCCGCTACGAGCAGGCGGTGAACCGGTGAGCGGTGATCGGCTGCTGATCTGCGCTGCGCTGCGAACCGAAGCCGTGGCATTGCGCGGCGCGTGCGACCGGGCGCGCGTGCTGCGCACCGGGCTCGGACCGCGCCGGAGCTCCCGGCGCCGCAACGCCGACGCGGTGGCCGGCTGTGGCGCGCTGGCCGTAGTCGGTCTCGCGGGCGGGCTGGGTGAAGTACCCAGCGGCGGTGTGGTCGTCGCCGACGAGGTCCGGGATGCGCACGGCAGCACGACCCTGCCGGACGCGGGATCGTTGGCGGCTCGGCTCGACCGCGCCGGATTCGCGGTGTGGCGCGGGCCGATCACGACGACCGACCACATCGTCGGCGGCGGCGAGAAGTCGGCGCTGGCCGCTACCGGCGCGCTGGCCGTCGACATGGAATCGGCCGCGCTCGCCCGGCTGGCCGGACGCGGACTGCGCGCGGTCGTGCGC
>NZ_JAFRFW010001005.1:0-4636 GCF_017434145.1 Saccharopolyspora sp.
CGCGCAGGTCCCGCAACCCGGCTAGCAGCCGCGCCCGCCCGGGGTCCTCGGCGGCCACGTCAGTCCTTGCTCCGGCCGCCCCGGTCCAGGCGCAGCTCGGTGGCCAGCACCGCGGCCTCGCTGCGGTGCCGCATGGCCAGCTTCGCCAGCAGCTGCGAGACGTAGTTCTTGATCGTCTTCTCCGCGAGGTACATCCGCCCGGAGATCTCGCGGTTGGTCAGCCCCTCTCCGATCAGCTCCAGCACCTCGCGCTCGCGCGCCGTCAGCTCGCGCAGCGGATCGGCGCGTTCCTGCTCCTTGCGCAGCCAGGCCAGCATCGCCTCGGTCTTGCGCGGGCTCAGCAGCGACTTGCCCGCGCCGACCGTGCGCAACGCGCTGAGCAGCTCCTCGCTGACCACGCCTTTGAGCACGAAGCCGGAAGCACCGGCCAGGATCGCGTCCATCAACGCCTCGTGGTCGTCGAAGGACGTCAGCATCAGGCACCGCAGCTGCGGGTGCTGCGACCGCAGCTCGCGGCACAACTCGACCCCGTTGCCGTCGGGCAGCCGCACGTCCAGCACGGCCACGTCCGGTTCGGCCCGCTGGGCCAGGGCGACGGCCTCGGCGAACGAGGCGGCCTCACCGACCAGGTCCAGTTCGGGATCGGACTTCATCAGCACGGCCACGCCGCGCCGGATCACCTCGTGGTCGTCGACCACGAACACTCGTGTCGCCATCGCTCGCCGGCCCCCTGCAAGCTGGAAGACAAGGCACTGACGAGCATAAACACCCCAACGGGTTATGCGCTGGCGGCGCGGTGGCGGCGGGCGGGCAGCGGGCGGTCGTCTTCGCGGCGCCCCGCGTCGGTGTTGACCCTCCGGGAGTGCCAGTACCGCTGGCACTGCTCGCCGCAGAAGTCCTCGGAAGGTCCGGCCGGTGGGATCGGTTGACGGCAACTCGCGCAGATCGGCATGGCCGACACCGCCTTTGCGTGTCGTTCGACAGCGGCGCCCGCCATTGCACATCGCCCGCGTTGCATCCGGGTTGCGGCTCAGCTCATCTCGTAAACCCGCTCCACGAAGTGCGCCAGCTGCTCGTCGGTGATGCCGCGGGCCAGATCGGCCTCGCTGATCATCCCGGCCAGCCGGTGGTCGTGGATGACCGGGATGCGCCGGATCTGGTAGCGCTCCATCAGCGCCAGCACCTCGGACATGTCGGCATCGGCGGCGACCCAGTGCGGCGTGCCCGCGGCCACCTCGCCTGCGGTGACCTCGGCGGCGTCGCGGCCTTCGGCGCAGCAGTGCAGCACGATGTCGCGGTCGGTGAGCATCCCGTGCAGGCGGTCGTCGCGGCCGCAGATCGGCAGCGAACCGACCCGCAGGTCCCGCATCATCTGCGCGGCGGTCTGCAAGGTCTCGTCCTCGCCGACGCAGCGGGCTCCGCTGTGCATGATCTCGCGTGCGGTGGTCATGGCCTTCTCCCTTCGGGCCCCGGCTTTCTCCCTTACGGGCCCCGGCTTTCTCCCTTACGGCCGGGCGCCTGTCCGCTGGTGCTTCCCGGTCCGCCGCGACCAGCCCCGGGATCAGCCCTCCCGCATCAGGCGGTCGAAAGCGGCGTTGGCGTGCGCCCAGCCGGTGGTGATCACCTCGCTGGGCAGCTCCGGGCGCTGCGGGGTGTCCACGGTGACCACGAAGCCCGGTTCGACGACCCGGCGGCGCATCAGCACCAAGTGCCCGGCCTGCGAACGGCCGATCCGCTCACCGTTGTCCCGCGCCGTGCTCTGCCCCGGTACGAGTGCGGAAGTGTCGGTATCGGACATGCTTCCAGTTGTAGTCACTCGTCCGGTGGGCCGCAGCACTCGCGGTGACAGGGGTGCGCCGATGTTGCTGCGGGAACGTCGAGGATCAGAGGTTGTGCACGGGTCAGGTGTGGACGCCCGCCGCGCGCGGGCACCCCTTGGCCGAAGTCCAGCAGCGAGCGAGGAGCGCGAATGGCAGCGGAAGACGTCGACGCGGTCGTGATCGGCATGGGCCCCGGCGGGGAGGACGCGGCGGGCAGGCTGGCCGCCGCCGGGCTGGACGTGGTCGCGGTCGAGGAGCGGCTGGTCGGCGGAGAATGCCCGTACTACGCATGCATCCCGACGACGATGATGGTGCGCGCGGCCGAATCGCTGGCCGAGGCTCGCCGGGTGCCCGCGCTGGCGGGCTCGTCGCAGGTGCGCCCGGACTACACCGAGGTCGCCGACCGCATCCGCGACGAGGCCACCTCCGGCTGGGACGACGGACCGGCCGTGGAGCGCTTCGAGTCCACCGGCGGCAAGCTGATCCGCGGCCGCGGCCGGATCACCGGCCCCGGTGAGGTGACCGTGTCGCTCACCGGCGGTGGTCAGCGAGTGCTGCGTGCCCGCCGCGCGCTCGTGCTCAATCCGGGCACCGAGCCCGCGGTGCCGCCGATCGACGGCCTCGCGGACACGCCGTGCTGGACCACCCGCGTCGCGGTGCAGGCCCGGGAGGCGCCGGAGTCGGTGCTGGTGCTCGGCGCCGGCCCGGTCGGGCTGGAGTTCGCGCAGGTCTTCGCCCGGTTCGGCAGCGCGGTGACGCTGGCCGAGGCCGGTGAGCGCATCCTCGCTTCCGGCGAACCCGAGGCTTCCCGGAGCCTGGAGGGCGTGCTGCGCGGCGAAGGGATCGACGTGCGCACCGGCACCAGCTTGAGCCGGGTGTCGCATGACGGTTCGGTGTTCCACGCCGAGCTCGATTCCGGAGCGCAACTGCGGGTGCAGCGCCTGCTGGTGGCGACCGGCCGCCGCACCGACCTGACCGGTCTTGGCGTCGCCGCGGTCGGCCTCGACGAGCAGGCGCGCACGATCCCGGTCGACGAGCGGCTGCGGGCCGCGGACGGGGTGTGGGCGATCGGGGACGTGACCGGGCACGGCGCGGTCACGCACACCTCGGTGTACCAGGCTCCGATCGCCGCGGCGGACATCCTCGGGCAGGGCGGTTCGCCCGCGGACTACCGGGCGGTTCCGGCGGTCACGTTCACCGACCCGGAGATCGCCACCGTCGGGCGGACCGAATCCGCCGCCGCCGAACAGGGCGTCCGGGTGCGCACTGCCAACACCGAGATCCCGTCGTCGCCGCGCGGCTGGATCCACAAGGAGGGCAACGAGGGCCTGATCAAGCTCGTCGCCGACGCCGACCGCGGGGTGCTGGTCGGTGCGACCGTGGTCGCGCCCTACGGCGGCGAGGTGGTCGGCGCGCTCGCCGTGGCGGTGCACGCGGAAGTGCCGGTGGCGAGCCTGCGGCGGATGATCTACGGCTACCCCACTTTCCACCGCGCGATCAGCGCCGCGCTGGAGGAGCTGGAGGTGTGAGGCATCACCGGCTCGTTTCGGCTCCGCCTGCTGCTGGGAAGTCCCGGGCTCCGTACTGATTGCTGCGTGCGCGGCGGCGGCCGTTCGCGGTGCGCCGCGCCGACCACATGCGACTAGGAGGGCACCGTGACCTACGTGATCACCGAGCCCTGCGTGGACGTGCTCGACCGCGCGTGCGTGGACGAGTGCCCGGTGGATTGCATCTACGAAGGCGGGCGGATGCTCTACATCCACCCCGACGAATGCATCGACTGCGCGGCGTGCGAGCCGGTGTGCCCGGTGGACGCGATCTACTTCGAAGACGACGTGCCCGCCGAGTACGAGCCGTACACGCAGGCGAACGCCGAGTTCTTCAGCGAACTCGGCTCCCCCGGCGGCGCTGCCGAGGTCGGCAAGGTCGACCGCGACGTCCCGCCGGTCACCGAACTGCCGCCGCAGGCCGAGTGAGCCGGCGGCCCGCCCGCCCGGTCCGCGCTCTGCACCGGAGTGCGCGGTCGAGCCCCGTACGATGATGCGCGCGGATCGGGCCGGGTCGGCCCGTGGTCAGGCGAGCGGGAACAGTGGGCGCAGTGGGCACGACGGGGTCAGTGAGCGATTCGGCGAGTGACGGCTTCGCGCGGGCGCGGAGTTCGGTGCACCGCGCGGTCGACGAGATCCGCCGCATGCTGCGCGACCAGGAACTGCTGCCCGGTCAGGCGTTGCGGCAGGAGGCGTTGGCCGAACGCCTCGGTGTCAGCCGCGTACCGGTGCGCGAAGCGTTGCAGGCGCTGGAGGCCGAAGGCGTGCTGCGGCACGAGCGCAACGTCGGCTACACGGTGACCCGCCTTTCCGCCGAGGAGCTGCGCCAGGCGTACCTGATGCGCGCTGCGTTGGAGGCGGTGGTGTTGCGGGAACTGCCCCGGCTCGGCGCCGAGCAGCTCGCCCGGCTCTCCGAGATCAACGACCGGATCGCCGAGGCGGGAGCGGGTCCGGACGTGCCGCGGATCATGGAGCTCAACCACGAGTTCCACTTCGCGGTGTTCCGCTGCTCCGGGCTGGACCTGGTCGTCGACGAGATCGAGCGGGTCTGGAAGCGCACCGAGGCGTACCGCACCGTCTACGTCTACGACGAGGCGGCGCGGCGGCGCATCGTCCGCGAGCACCGGCAGCTGATCACCGCGCTGCGCCGCGGCAACAATGAACGCGCCATCGAGCTGATGGACGCCCATCGGGAGGCCACCCGCACCCACCTGGGCCCGGCCTTGTCCCCCGCGCCGCGCTCCTGACAGCCGACTTCCGCCACCAGCG
>NZ_JAFRFW010001006.1:0-8089 GCF_017434145.1 Saccharopolyspora sp.
GCCCGCGGCCGCGTAGCGACCGCTCGCCGGTCAGCATGTCGCCGGTGTGCGGGAGCAGGCCGGCCGCGGCCTTGAGCAGCGTGGACTTGCCGGAGCCGTTCGGCCCGATCACTCCGAGCCAGCCGCCCTGCCGCACCTGCGCGGAAACGTCCGAGAGCACGTTGCGCCGCCGGTACCCGGCGCTGAGCTCGCGCACCTGCAGGCTCATATCCGCCTGCCCCGGTGCAGCAGCACGGCGAAGAACGGTGCCCCGGTGAACGCCGTGACCACCCCGATCGGCAGTTCCGCCGGGGCGAGCACGGTGCGCGCGAGCATGTCCGCCAGCACCAGGAAAGCTCCGCCGAACAGCAACGACAACGGCACCACGACGCGGTTGCCGCCACCGGCGGCCAGCCGCACCAGGTGCGGCACCACGAGCCCCACGAAGCCGATCAGCCCGGCCACCGAAACGGCCGCGGCCGTGGCCAGCGACGCGGCCAGCAGCACCAGCGCCCGCGCCCGGCCCGGGTGCACGCCCAGCGAGGCCGCTTCCTCGTCGCCGACTCCCAGCACGTCCAGCAGCCGCGCGCACGCGCACAGCACGGCGCCCGAGACGATCAGCAACGGCAGCACCAGCAGCACGTCCCGCCAGCCGGTCGTGCTCAACCTGCCCAAGATCCACAGGTAGACCTGTTGCAGGCTCTCCAGCCGCAGCTGCTGCACGAACGTCTGCCCGGCGGTGAGGAACGCGCCGACCGCGACCCCGGCGAGCACCAGCGTCGCCGCGTCGTTCCCCGCCGAGCGCCCCACCAGCCAGGTCACCGCGACTCCGCCGAGCGCCCCGGCGAACGCGGCCGCCTGCGCCACGCCGGGCACCGAACCGGCCTGCGGCAGCAGGGTGATCACGATCGTCACCGCGAGCCCGGCGCCGCCTGCCGCCCCGAGCAGGTAAGGATCGGCGAGCGGATTGCGGAACACGCCTTGGAACGCCGCACCGGAGACCGCCAGCGCCGCCCCCACCAGCGCACCCAGCACCGCCCGCGGCACCCGCAGCTGCCAGAGGATCGCGGCTTCCCGTTCGGACAGCGGGGAATGCCCGCCGGACAGTTGTGCGCCGATCTCCGCCAGCACCCGCTGCCAGCCGAGGTCGGCGGCGCCGAGCAGCACCGACGCCAGCAGCGCCAGCAGCAGCGCCGCCACTCCCGCCAGCAGCGGGAGCGGGCGCAGCCGAGTGCGGCGCAACTCGCTCAGGACTGCTGCGCGCGGGTCACGGACTCGCTGATCCGGCGCACCAGGTCGACCACTCGCGGCCCCCACCGGCCTGCGACGTTGTCGTCCAGCGCGACGACCCGCTGCTCGCGCACGGCGGTGAGCGTGTCCCAGCCGGGCCGCTCACCCGCGGATTCCGGTGTGGTTCCGCAGCACTTGGTGTCCGCCAGGAAGATCAGGTCCGGGTCGGCCTGCAGGATGCGCTCCTGCGCGAGCTGCGGGAACTTCGCACCGGCCGGTACGCCCTCGTCGGCGATGTTGCGCAGGCCGAACAGCCCGTAGAGGCCGCCGACGAAGCTCTGCGAGGTCGCGCTGTAGAAGTCCGGGCTGACCTCGTGGTAGTAGCTCAGCGGCGTCGGCGGTTTCGGCGTCTTCGCGACGATCTCGGCGATGTCCGCGCGCATCCGGTCGGTGACCTCGCGGGCCTGCCTGCCGTGCCCGGTGGCCTGCCCCAGCGTCTCGATCTGGCCGTACGCCTCGTCCAGCCCGGCGGGAGTCGGCGTGACCAGCACCGGAACCTCCAGCGCACGCAGTCCCTCGACGAGCTTGTCCGCGCCTTCCGGAGCGATCACCAGGTCCGGGTTGCGGGTGGCGACCGCGGCTGCGTCGCTGGTCAGGCCGTTGAGGTCGGTGCGCGGTGTGCGCGCCGGGAAGTCCGAGAACTGGTCGACGGCGGCGACCTGCTCGCCCGCGCCGACCGCGTAGAGCGACTCGGTCGCGGTGGGGCTCAGCGACACGATGTGCTTGGGCTGCTGCGGCAGCGTCACCGGTTCCTGCCCGGCCATCCGGATCTGCGCGGGAAACGCCGCGGCGGGGTCCTCGACGGGCGCGGCGGGCGCGGGCGAGGGCGTGCGGGTGGCGCACGCCGTGGCACCGAGCAGCAGCACGAGCACGGTCAGCAGCAACGACGGGGGGCGGCGGAACCCGGACATCACGTTGTTCCTTGCTCTCTGCGGACGTTCTCGACGGCACGCGCCGGTTTCGCAGCCGCGAGCGTCGGCGAGCAGGAAAGATACCAGCTCCCCGCGCGCTGCCAGGCCCGACCGGTCGTGCCGCACCGATCATCGCCGCTGCGAAGCCGCTGGGGAACGCGCCGCGACGTCGGAATTTTCACTTCGCCGCGAGCTGACTCGCGGTGCGGCTTGTCGGTATCGTGGCCGTTACGGTCCGGCAAAAGGCCGTCAGAGCGTTCCTGCCCAGCGGCTTCGATGCTCAGGTGAAGTTTCCGCGGGTGATGGGCGCGTCCGCACAGCGACCGGTGCCGGTGTTGCGACCGGCGCACCGATAGCGCGCATGGACCGGGTCGCCGATGACTCCTCTCGGCGAGCCGGTGCCGCTGACCGGTTCCGCCGAATTCCCGTCCGGTGACGGGAATCCCCCAGTCCAGCGCCGGACGAGCAGAGTCCGATGCCGGACAGCACACGCGGGCCAGCGTCGTCCCGTGCCCAGGGAGAAACCGCCCCAGCGCGGCGCATCCCAGCACATCGACGAGGGAGGTTTGCGCAGTGGTCTTCTCTGCCATTCCCGCCACCCAGGGGCTCTACGACCCCGCTGCCGAACACGATTCCTGCGGCGTGGCCATGGTCGCCGACGTCCAGGGGCGGAGTTCGCACGGCATCGTGGCCGACGCGCTGACCGCCCTGCGGAACCTGGACCACCGCGGCGCGGCCGGTGCCGAACCCACCAGCGGTGACGGCGCAGGGCTGCTGCTGCAGCTGCCGGACGAGCTGCTGCGCAGCGAGTTCGACCTGCCCGAGCCGGATGCCGCCGGCCGGTCCCGCTACGCAGCGGGCATCGCGTTCCTGCCCGCCGACGCCGGGCAGCGCCGCCGGGCGGTCGAGTCGACCGAACGCATCGCCGCCGAGGAGGGCCTGACCGTGCTCGGCTGGCGGGACGTGCCGACCGACCCGGACGGCGCGGAGGTGGGCGTGACGGCGCGCGGATGCATGCCGCACTTCGCGATGCTGCTGGTCGCCGGCCCGGACGGGGAGGCCGGTCTGGAACTGGACCGCCGGGCGTTCTGCCTGCGCAAACGAGCCGAGCGGGAGTCGGAGCGGGACGGGCGAGAGCTGTACTTCGCGTCGCTGTCGGCGCGCACCTTGATCTACAAGGGGATGCTGACCACCGAGCAGCTGCCGCTGTTCTTCCCCGACCTCGTCGACGAGCGGCTGCGCACCGCCATCGCCCTGGTGCACAGCCGGTTCTCCACGAACACGTTCCCGTCGTGGCCGCTGGCGCACCCGTTCCGCTACATGGCGCACAACGGCGAGATCAACACGATTCGCGGCAACCGCAACCGGATGCGCTCCCGCGAGGCGCTGCTGGAATCCGACCTGATCCCCGGCGACCTGTCCCGGTTGTACCCGATCTGCGCCGAGGACGGCTCGGACTCGGCGTCGTTCGACGAGGTGCTGGAGCTGCTGCACCTGGGCGGGCGGAGCCTGCCGCACTCGGTGCTGATGATGATCCCGGAGGCGTGGGAGAACCACGCCGAGATGGACCCGAAGCGCAAGGCGTTCTACCGGTTCCACGCGGGCCTGATGGAGCCGTGGGACGGCCCGGCCTGCGTCACCTTCACCGACGGTTCGCTGGTCGGCGCGGTGCTGGACCGCAACGGCCTGCGCCCGGCGCGCTGGTGGCGCACCGCCGACGACCGGGTGGTGCTGGCCAGCGAGTCCGGCGTGCTCGACATCGACCCGAGCGACGTCGTGGCCAAGGGCCGGTTGCAGCCGGGCCGGATGTTCCTGATCGACACCGAGCAGGGCCGGCTCGTCGATGACGACGAGGTCAAGGCGGAACTGTCCGCCGGGCACGCCTACGGCGAGTGGCTGCACGCCGGCCAGATCAACCTCGGCGAGCTGCCGGACCGGGAGCACGTGGTGCACAGCCACGAGTCGGTGCTGCGCCGCCAGCTCGCGTTCGGCTACACCGAGGAAGAGCTGGCGATGCTGCTGGCCCCGATGGCCTCCGGCGGCGCCGAACCGCTGGGATCGATGGGCTCGGACACCCCGTCCGCGGCGTTCTCGCAGCGCTCGCGGCTGCTCTACGACTACTTCGTGCAGCACTTCGCGCAGGTCACGAACCCGCCGCTGGATGCGATCCGGGAGGAGATCGTGACTTCGGTGGCGCGCGTGATGGGCCCGGAGCAGAACCTGCTGGAACCGGCCGCTTCCTCCTGCAGGCACGTCGTGCTGCCGACCCCGGTGATCGACAACGACGAGCTGGCCAAGCTCATCCACATCAACTCCGACGGCGACCTGCCCGGGTTCGGTTCTGCCGTGCTCTCCGGGCTCTACGAGGTCGACGGCGGGGGCGAGGCGCTGGCCGAGGCCATCGAAGGGGTCCGCCAGGACGCCTCCGAGGCGATTCGAGCGGGCGCCCGGGTACTAGTGCTTTCGGACCGCGACTCCGATCACCGGATGGCGCCGATCCCGTCGCTGCTGCTGGTTTCCGCGGTGCACCACCACCTGGTGCGCACCAAGGAGCGGCTGCAGGTGGCGCTGGTGGTGGAAAGCGGCGATGCCCGCGAGGTGCACCACATCGCCGCGCTGCTGGGTTACGGCGCCGCCGCGGTCAACCCGTACCTGGCGTTCGAGACGATCGAGGACATGATCTCCGGCGGCCAGATCAGCGGGCTCCGGCCGCGGGTGGCGATCCGCAACTACGTGCAAGCGCTGGTCAAGGGCGTGCTGAAGGTGATGTCCAAGATGGGCATCTCCACCGTCGGCGCCTACACCGCCGCGCAGATCTTCGAGACCGTCGGCTTGTCGAAGCGGCTGGTCGACGAGTACTTCACCGGAACCGCCGCGTTGCTCGGCGGCGCCGAACTGGACGTGCTGGCCGAGGAGGTCGCGCAGCGGCACCGCCGCGCCTACCCGGAAAACCCGACCGAGCGGGTGCACCGGCGGCTGGAGGTCGGCGGCGAGTACTCCTACCGCCGCGAGGGCGAGCTGCACCTGTTCAGCCCCGAGATGGTGTTCCTGCTCCAGCACGCCACCAAGACCCGCAAGATCGAGGCGTACCGCCGCTACACCGCCGAGTGCGACCGGCTGGCCCGCGAGGGCGGCACGCTGCGCGGGCTGTTCGAGCTGCGCAGCGACCGGGAGCCGATATCCGTCGACGAGGTCGAACCCGCTTCGGAGATCATGAAGCGGTTCGCGACCGGCGGGATGAGCTACGGCGCGATCTCCGCCGAGGCGCACGAGACCCTGGCGATCGCGATGAACCGGATCGGCGGCCGCTCCAACTCCGGCGAAGGCGGTGAGGACGCCGACCGGCTGCACGACCCCGAACGGCGCTCCGGCATCAAGCAGGTCGCCTCCGGCCGCTTCGGGGTCACCAGCGAATACCTGGTCAACGGCACCGACATCCAGATCAAGATGGCGCAGGGCGCCAAGCCCGGCGAAGGCGGCCAGCTGCCTGCGCACAAGGTCTACCCGTGGATCGCGAAGACGCGGCACTCCACGCCCGGCGTCGGGCTGATCTCGCCGCCGCCGCACCACGACATCTATTCGATCGAGGACCTGGCGCAGCTGATCCACGACCTGAAGAACGCCAACGAGCAGGCGCGGGTGCACGTGAAGCTGGTCAGCTCGGTCGGCGTCGGCACCGTCGCGGCGGGCGTGAGCAAGGCGCACGCGGACGTGGTGCTGATCTCCGGGCACGACGGCGGCACCGGTGCGGCACCGCTGACCTCGCTCAAGCACGCGGGCACGCCGTGGGAGCTGGGGCTGGCCGAGACGCAGCAGACGCTGCTGCTCAACGGCCTGCGCGACCGGATCGCGGTGCAGGTCGACGGCGGCATGAAAACCGGCAGGGACGTGCTCATCGGCGCGCTGCTGGGCGCCGAGGAGTACGGCTTCGCGACCGCCCCGCTGGTCGTCGAGGGCTGCGTGATGATGCGCGTGTGCCACCTCGACACCTGCCCGGTGGGCGTGGCCACCCAGAACCCGCAGCTGCGCAAGCGCTACACCGGCCAGGTCGAGCACGTGGTGAACTTCTTCGAGTTCGTCGCCGAAGAAGTCCGCGAATACCTCGCCGAACTCGGCTTCCGCAGCCTGCGCGAGGCGATCGGGCAGGTCGGCGTGCTGCGCACGGAAGAGGCCGTGCAGCACTGGAAGACCGCCGGGCTGGACCTCTCGCCGGTGTTCGCCGAGCCGGAGACGCCGTACTCGCCGGTGCGCCACCAGACCCGCGAGCAGGACCACGGACTCGATCACGCCCTGGACCGCACGCTGATCCAGCTGGCCGAGGCGTCGCTGGAGGACGCCCACCCGGTGCGGCTGCAACTGCCGGTGCGCAACGTCAACCGCACCGTGGGCACGCTGCTCGGCGCCGAGGTCACCCGCCGCTACGGCGGCGAAGGACTGCCGGACGACACGATCCACGTGCAGCTGGAGGGTTCGGCGGGCCAGTCGCTCGGCGCGTTCCTGCCGCCGGGCGTGACGCTGGAAATGGTCGGCGACGCGAACGACTACGTCGCCAAGGGCCTCTCCGGCGGTCGCGTGGTGGTGCGCCCGCACCGGGACGCCGCGTTCGCAGCGGCGGACCAAGTGATCGCGGGCAACGTCGTCGGCTACGGCGCGACCTCCGGCGAGGTGTTCCTGCGCGGGCAGGTCGGGGAGCGGTTCGCGGTGCGCAACTCCGGCGCCGACCTGGTCGCCGAAGGCGCCGGTGATCACGCCTTCGAGTACATGACCGGCGGGCACGCGGGTGTGCTCGGCACGACCGGCCGCAACGGGGCCGCGGGCATGTCCGGCGGCATCGGCGACGTGCTGGACCTGGACCCGGTGCGGGCGAACACCGCCATGGTCGACCTGCACCGGCCCAGCGGCGAGGACCTGCGGTGGCTGCACGGGATCGTGCGCCGCCACCACGAGCTGACCGGTTCCGCGGTCGCCGCGTCGCTGCTGGGCGACTGGACGCGGCGCTCCGCGGCGTTCACCAAGATCATGCCGCGGGACTACGCGCGGGTGCTGGAGGCCATGCGGCTGGCCCGTTCCGAAGGCCGCGACATCGACGAGGCGATCATGGAGGCGTCCCGTGGCTGACCCCAAGGGCTTCCTGAAGTACTCCCGCGCCGACGCGCCCAAGCGGTCCTACGAGGACCGCCTCGGCGACTGGCGCGAGGTCTACGCGGCACTGTCCACATCGGACCGCGATGAGCAGGTGTCCGCGCAGGCCGCGCGCTGCATGGACTGCGGGATCCCGTTCTGCCACTCCGGCTCGGCGGGTTGCCCGCTGGGCAACCTCATCCCGGAGTGGAACGACCAGGTCCGCCGCGGCAAGTGGGAGCAGGCGAGCGACCGGCTGCACGCCACCAACAACTTCCCGGAGTTCACCGGCAAGTTGTGCCCCGCCCCGTGCGAATCCGCCTGCGTGCTGGCGATCTCGCCGGACGCGGGTGGCGCGGTCGCGATCAAGCGGATCGAGGAGACCATCGCCGAGGTCGGCTGGGAGAACGACTACGTGCACCCGCAGCTCGCGCAGGAGCAGACCGGCGACCGGGTCGCCGTCGTCGGCTCCGGCCCCGCCGGGCTGGCCGCAGCGCAGCAACTCACCCGCGCCGGGCACGAGGTGACCGTCTACGAGCGCGACGACCGCATCGGCGGCCTGCTCCGCTACGGCATCCCCGAGTTCAAGATGGAGAAGTCCGCGCTGGACCGGCGGTTGGCGCAGATGCGCGCGGAAGGCACCAGGTTCGTCACCGGCTGCGAGGTAGGCGCGGACCTGACCGTCGAGCAACTGCGCGCCGGCCACGACGCGGTGGTGCTCGCGGTCGGCGCGCTGCGCGGCCGCGACGACCGGACCGTGCCGGGCAGGCAGTTGGGCGGGGTGCACC
>NZ_JAFRFW010001007.1:0-8562 GCF_017434145.1 Saccharopolyspora sp.
CGGCAAGGCGGCGATCCTGCTGCCCGGCCCGCCGCGCGACCCGGGCAGCGGGGTCGAGTACGACGTTCCCGGGACGCCGCGGCGCGACGGCGAGATTCCGGTGCGCACGGTCGCGGCGCCCGCCTATCCCGGGCTGGCCGCCGAGCGCACTCCGCGCTTTTCGCTGCCGCTGCGCGGTGCGGCGGCGACGGTGGTGAACCCGCCCGGTGGCTCGCCCGGTTCCACGAGTTCGCTGCCTGCGGCCGGGGCCGCTCAGCACGGCGACGAGTCCGCCGCGCGCGATCTGCCCGGCCAGGTCGCGGCGTTCCGCACCGATCCGGCCTCGTCCCGGACGTTGATCTCCGGTGCCGCGCAGACCCGGTTGTCGGTGTCCTCGGTGCCCGGCCAGCCCGCGACGGGCGACGCCGTGCTGTTCGCGAAGCTCTACGACATCGATCCGGCGGGCAGGCGCGACCTGCTGGGCGACTCGGCCGCGCCGATGCACGTGACCGGGCTTTCCCCCGATGGCAAGCCTTCCGAGGTGAACGTTTCGCTGCCCGGGGTCGTGCACTCGCTGGAGCCGGGCCACCGCCTGGAACTGGCGGTGACCACGACCGATCAGGCGTACGCGACGCCGGTGGAGCCTTCCGTGCATCGGGTTGCCCTGGCCGGGAACAACGCCGTGTCGGTGCCTTCGGTGCGCGGGACGACCGTGTCCGCGGCGACTTTCCCGTTCGCGCCGCTCGCAGGCGCCGGAGCCGTCGTGCTGCTGGCGTTGCTGGCCTGGGGCGCGTCCCGGCTGCGCGGCCGGGCGCAGGCTCCGGACGAAGCGCTGGCCGAGGTGCCGTTGCAGATCAGCGAGCTGCACAAGACTTATCCGCACCGGATCACCGCGCTGTCCGGATTGTCGCTGCAGGTGCAGCGCGGCCAGGTCGTCGGGCTGCTCGGGCCGAACGGAGCGGGCAAGACGACGACGCTGCGCACGCTGCTCGGCCTGTTGCGGCCGGATTCCGGCTCGGTGCGGGTCTTCGGACATCCCGTGCGCCCCGGCGCGCCGGTGCTGTCCCGGGTGGGTTCGCTGGTGGAGTCGCCCGGGTTCCTGCCGCACCTGTCCGGGCTGGAGAACCTGAAGAACCACTGGGCCGCCACCGGCCGCCCCGCGCTGCAGGCCCGCTTCGACGAGGTGCTGCAGATGACCGGGTTGGACGAGCACGCCGACCGCCGCACGGCGACGCTGAGCCGGGGCATGCGGCAGCGGCTGGCCATCGCGCAGGCCATGCTCGGGCTGCCGGACCTGCTGGTGCTGGACGAACCGTTGAACGGGCTGGATCCGCCGCAGATCCACCGGCTGCGCGAGATCCTGCGCCGCTACGCCGAGACCGGCCGCAGCGTGCTGATCTCCAGCCACCTGCTGTCCGAGATCGAGCAGACCTGCACGCACGTGGTCGTCCTGCACCGCGGTGAGGTGGTCACCGCGGGCGCGGTGGACGACGTCGTCGCGCTCGACGGGCAGGCGACCTTCCGGGTCGACGATCCGGAGCAGGCCGCCGAGTCGCTGCGCCGGCTGGAGGGACTCGGCGCGGTGGAGGTCGACGGCGATCTGCTGCACGCCGACCTGGCCGGGCAGCCCCGGTCGGTGGCGGTGAACGTGCTGGTGGCTTCGGGAGTGGCGATCAGCCAGGTCGGCCCGCGTCGCCGGCTGGAAGACGCCTTCCTGGACCTGGTCGGAGAGGAGCGACGCTGATGACGCAGGAACCGGCCACCCGGCAGGAGCGGGCCACCCAGCAGGAGCCGTCGCAGCACGCAGCGGAAACCGACGCGGCGTTGCTACCGGTCAGCGGCCTGGACGCGACCCAGCCGGACGGCAGCGTGCGCGGCTACCGCGCGTCCCGGACGTTGCCGGTCCGGGTGGAGCTGGCCAGGCAGCTCAAGCGCAGGCGCACCCGGTTCGCGCTGGGTTTCCTGGCGTTGCTGCCGTTGCTGCTGCTGGCCGCGTTCGAGATCGGCGACGCCGGTTCCGCCCGCCGCGCCTCCGGTGAACTGGTGGATCTGGCCACCGGCAGCGGGCTGAACTTCGCGATGTACGCGCTGTACTCCTCGGCCCCGTTCTTGCTGGTGGTGATCGTCGCGCTGTTCTTCGGCGACACCGTCGCCAGCGAAGCTTCCTGGAGGAGCCTGAAGTACCTGCTGGCCGCGCCGGTGCCGCGGGCCCGCCTGCTGCGGCAGAAGGCGCTGGTCGCGGCGTTGCTGTCGCTGTGCGGGCTGGTGCTGCTGCCCGCGATCGCGCTGGCGGTCGGGGTGTTCTGGTACGGCCCGGGAGACCTGGTGAGTCCTTCGGGCAGCGTGGTGCCGTTCCCGCTGGGCGCGCTCGACCTGGTGCTGGCGGTGGCGTTCCTGGCCGTGCACCTGAGCTGGGTCGCCGGTCTGGCGCTGTGCCTGAGCGTGCGCACCGACGCGCCGCTGGGCGCGGTCGGCGGCGCGGTGGTGCTGTCCATCCTGTCGCAGATCCTCGACCAGATCTCCGCGCTCGGCGGCCTGCGCGCGTACTTGCCGACGCACTACGCGACGTCGTGGACGGGACTGCTGGGCGAGGGTCCGGAATGGGCCGGTGTGGTCCACGGCGCGTGCTCGGGCGTGATCTACGCGGCGGTGTTCACCGCGCTGGCGCTGTGGCACTTCCACCACAAGGACGTCACCAGCTGACGCGTTCGGCGGCCCGCCGCCGGGCCCTGCGCGAGACGAGTTCGAACACGGGCGCATAAGCTGCTCCGCGATGGAGGTCTTCCACCTGCGCTACTTCGCGGCCGTCGCGGAGAACCTGAGCTTCTCCCGGGCGGCCCGCGAACTGCACATGGCGGTGTCGCCGTTGAGCCGCCGGGTGCGGGACCTCGAGCGCGAGCTCGACGTGCGCCTGTTCGAGCGGGATTCGCACAACGTTGCGCTGACCCCGGCCGGATCGGCGTTGCTCCCGCTGGCGCGCGAGGCGTTGGCGCGGTTCGACGAGATTCCGCGGCGGCTGCGCCAGGAGCTGGGCGCGCAGCCCGCCGTGGTGCACATCGGCATCGCTCCCGCCTTGAACGAGCGGCTGCGGAACCTGCTCAAGGAGTTCGAAGCCGCCCAGCGGTTCGAGGTGCGCCGCTGGCCGGGCGGCAGCCTGGACCTGGCCGGTCAGGTGCGCCGCCAGGAACTGGAGCTGGCGCTGGTGCACCTGCCGGTGCACGTGGCGGACGTGCAGGTCCGGGAGGTCATGCGGGAACCGGTGGGCGCGGTGCTGCCCGCCGCGGAGTTCGCGGGGCGCAGCTCGGTGTCGCTGGCCGAGTTGGCCGACCACGTCTTCGTGCGCCCGGGTTCGGGCATGAACCCCACGTACTTCGAGCAGCTCGAGGTGCGGATGGCCGCTGCCGGGGTGCACCGCTGGACGACGTTGAACTCGCTGGACTACTCGGGCACCGCGGAGTTCGTGGCCAGCGGCGGCGCGTTCGCGGTCACCATCCTCGGCAGCGGCGAGTCCTTGAGCGGCCCGCGCCGGGACGACGTGGTGGCGCTGCCGTTCGCCGATTTCGAACCGGCGCTGTCCACCGGGCTGATCTACCGCTGCGACCGGGCCGCACCCGGCGGTGACCTGCACGAACTGCTCACCGAAGCGATCGCGGCGCTGGGCTGACGCGCGCCCGGCGGTGTGCTGCCGGACGGCCCCGGGTAATTCGAGGTGGCGGGCGTCCACGAACACCGGGCGGTGCAGCGGAAATCCGCGACCGCCGAGCTACCCGCTGAAATACCGCATCCCGCTGGACCGCTGCGGTCACGCCGTCGTTCTCCGATCGGGCGCACCGATCGATTGCCGCTGCGCGCGACCCGCTCCTAATGTCGTTAGTGAAGCAAACGAAATCGCCTCGTCCGGGAGTGCCCTGCATGAACGCCCCTGCCACCACCGCGACCTCGGGCCGGGAGGGCCCGCTGGCCGGGGTGCGCGTCATCGACATGTCCACTGTGGTCATGGGGCCGTACGCGGCCCAGATCCTCGGCGACCTCGGTGCCGACGTCATCAAGATCGAGTCACCGAAGGACACCGTGCGCAACAGCACGCAATACCGGAACACACCGGGCATGACATCGCTGCACCTCAACGTGAACCGGAACAAGCGCAGCGTGTCGCTGAACCTCAAGGACGAGGCCGGCCACGATCAAGCGCTGCGGCTCATCAGCGGCGCCGACATCCTGATCACGAACATGCGGATCGGTGCGCTGCGCCGCCTCGGGATGGACTACGACAGCCTCGCGGCCGAGCACCCGCACCTGATCTACGCGCACGCGCAGGGATTCCGCCCCGATTCCGAACGCGCCGACCTCGCCGCCTACGACGAGACCGTGCAGGCCGCCTCCGGCTTGCTCGACCTGGCCGAGCGCGCCGGGGACATCGGCTCGCCCGCGGTGCTGCCGAGCATCTTCGGCGACAAGGTCGCCGCGCTGACCATCGCCTACAGCACGCTGGCCGCGCTGCACCACCAGCGCGCCACCGGGCAGGGGCAGCTCGTCGAGGTCCCGATGACCGACACGCTGCTGGCGTTCAACATGGTCGAGCACTTGCAGGGAGCGGTGTTCGAGCCGCCGATGAGCGGCACCGGTTTCCCGCTGTCGATGAACAAGGGGCACCGGGCGCGGCCCACCAAGGACGGCCAGGTCATGATCATGCCGTACACCCCGCAGAACTGCCGGGACCTCTTCCGCGCCGGTGGCCACCCGGAACTGGCCGAGGATCCGCGGGTCAACGGCGAGGTGCTGGACGCCCGCGCGCACGGCGCGGCGATCGCCGAGCTGATCGAGTCGGTCACGCCGAACCTGACCACCGACGAGTGGATCGAGGTGTGCACCAAGAACAGCATCCCGGTCGGCCCGGTGCTCAAGCTGGACGAAGCCGCCGAGGACCCCTACGTCCGGCAAGGACACCTGCTGGACCTCGGTGAGCACCCCAGCGAGGGCTCCTACCGCGTCGTCGGGGTGCCGATGAACTTCTCCGCGACGCCGGCCTCGGTGCGCGAGCACGCGCCGATTCCCGGCCAGCACACCGACGAAGTCCTCGACGAGCTGGGCCAGGGAGGTCAGCGGTGAAGCGTGACGAAGTTCTGCGCAGCTTCACCACCCCGCTCGGCGCCCCTGCGTACGCACCCACCGCGGCCCGGTTCACCGACCGCGAGTACCTCAACGTCGTGTACCGGACCGACCCGGACGCGCTGCGGGCGGTGGTGCCGGAGCCGCTGGAGTTCGACGAGCCGCTGGTGCGCTTCGAGATCATGAAGATGGGCGAGGTGACCTCGTTCGGCCCGTACGTCGAGTCCGGGCAGGCGATCCCGGTGCGGCACGGCTCCGAGCACGGCGAGTACCTGCACGCCATGTACCTGAACAACTTCCCCGCCACCGCCGCGGGACGGGAGCTCAGCGCCTACCCGAAGGTGATGGGTTCGCCTGCGCTGTTCGCCGACCACGCCGCTCTGGTGGGCACGTTGGACTACGGCTCGCAGCGGGTGGCGACCGCGACGATGGGCTACAAGCACCACGCGCTGGACCTGGATGCGGCGAAGGCGCAGATCACGGTTCCCACGTTCATGCTCAAGCTGGTCCCCGGCTACGACGCCGCGCCGCGGATCGCCGAGCTGGTGCGCACCCAGATCACCGACATCGTGGTCAAGGAGGCCTACACCGGCCCGGCTCGGCTGCAGCTGTTCGAGCACGCGCTGGCGCCGCTGGCGGATCTGCCGGTGCGCGAGGTCGTCTCGGCCAGCCACATCGTCACCGATCTCACCCTGGGTCCGGCGCGCCCGGTCCACGATTACCTCGCCGAATGAGGGAAGAAATGCCGAACGATCCACAATGGACGAACGTGGCGGTGGTCGGGGCGGGCACCATCGGCCTGTCGTGGGCCGCCTTGTTCGCCGCGCACGGCCGCGTCGTGCGGATCACCGACCCGCGCGAAGATCTGGAGCAGCTGGTGGCCGACGCGATTCCGTCGCTGTCGGCCGGAATACCGGACTCCGACCCGGAAGACCTGCGCAGCCGGGTCCGCCCCGTGCACGACCTCGCCGAGGCCGTCGCCGACGCGGACCTGGTGCAGGAGAACGGACCGGAGCGACTCGAGTCCAAACAGGACCTTTTCGCCGAAATCGCCCGGCTGGCACCGGATGAAGCGGTGCTGGCCTCGTCCAGCTCCGGCATCGTCGCCTCCGAGATCGCCGCGAAACTGTCCGAACAGGACGCTTCCCGAGTGCTGATCGCGCACCCCTTCAACCCGCCGCACGTGGTGCCGCTGGTGGAGATCGTGCCGGGCGAGCGCACCGCGGAGCCGGTGATCACCCGGGCGATCGAGTTCTACCGCACGCTCGGGAAGACCCCGGTGCGCGAGCACAAGGAGGTCTCCGGTTTCGTCGCCAACCGGTTGCAGAGCGCGCTGATGCAGGAGGCGATCTCGCTGGTGCTGGACGGCGTGGTCAGCGCCGACGAGCTGGACACCGTGATGAAGTCCTCGCTCGGCGGCCGCTACGCGACCGTCGGCCCGTTCGAGAGCTTCCACCTCGGCGGCGGCCCCGGCGGCATCCGGCACATGATGCAGCACCTCGGCCACGGCATGGCCCGGCGCTGGGGCGATCTCGGCCACCCGGCGCTGACCTCCGGCGCGATCGAGGAGATCGCCGGGCAGACCGAGTCCGCCTACGGCTCCGGCCCGGAGGCGTACCGGGCGCGTTCCCAGCGGCGCGACCGCAAGCACCTGGCGCTGCGCGCAGCGCTGCACGACGAATCTGCGAGGTAACAATGCCCAGGAAGGCCAACTCCGAACCCGACTTCTTCGGCTACGCCGAGCTGCTCAGCGACGCCGAGCGGGCCGAGCTCGCCGAGATCCGCGACTACCTGCAGCGCGAGATCGCCCCGATCGCCAATGGCGCATGGGAACGCGCCGAATTCCCGCCCGAGGCGATCGGCAAGTTCGCCAAGCTGCGGCTGGCGGGCTACTCGTACCCGGAGTTCGGCGACGGCAAGCAGCGCAGCCCGCTGTTCCCCGGTTTCCTGAGCATCGAGCTCAACCGCGTCGATCCGTCGCTGGCGGTTTTCGCCGGAGTGCACAACAACCTCGCCATGGGCAGCATCTACGGCGGCGGTGACCAGGCGCAGCGGGACCGCTGGATGCCGCAGCTGGTCGGCATGGACAAGATCGGCGCGTTCGCGCTCACCGAGCCCGAGGGCGGCTCGGACGTCGCAGGCGGGATGCGCACCACCGCCCGCCGCGACGGCGACGAGTGGGTGCTCGACGGCGCCAAGCGCTGGATCGGCAACGGCACCTTCGCCGACGTGATCGTGGTCTGGGCCCGCGATGTCGCCGACGACCAGGTGAAAGGCTTCGTCGTCGGCCACGACACCCCCGGCGTCACCGCCACCAAGATCGAAGGCAAGGTCGCGCTGCGCACCGTGCAGAACGCCGACATCGTGCTGGACGGCGCCCGGGTGCCGGAGGCCGACCGGCTGCAGAACATCGACAGCTTCCGGGACACCGCGAAGGTCCTCGCCCGCACCCGCGGCGGCGTGGCGTGGCAGGCGCTCGGGGTGGCGCTGCGGGCCTACGAACTGGCCCGCGAGTACGCGGTCGGCCGCGAGCAGTTCGGCAAACCCATCGGCGGCTTCCAGATGATCCAGGACCTGCTGGTGAAGATGCTCGGCAACGTCACCGCGATGTTCGGCATGGTGGTGCGGCTCAACCAGCTCACCGCCGAAGGCAAGGCGGGTGCGGATCAGGCCGCGCTGGCCAAGGCGTTCACCACCACGCGGATGCGCGAAGTCGTGGCGTGGGCGCGGGAATTGTTCGGTGGCAACGGGATCGTGCTGGACTACGAGGTCGCGAAGTTCTTCGCCGACGCCGAGGCGATCTACTCCTTCGAGGGCAGCCGCGAGATGAACACGCTCATCGTCGGCAAGTCCATCACCGGGCTGAGCGCTTTCACGTGAGGTACTCCGTGACGGGCTGCCGCTGAACCGGCAGCCCGTCACCGAGTGCTCGGCCCGTCACGACCGGGCTGTTCGCTTCCGGTCGTTCGCCGCGAGGATGTGCGGTCAGCGGGCCGGACGCGGGTGCCGTGCGCCGGCGGTCTCCGCAGGCGGCCCACCGTCCACAGTGTCCGGAAACGGACTGCGGCGACAAGGTTCCGGAAACCGCGGACTCAGGCGGTTTCCACGTCCGGCAGCTCGACGTCCCAGCGCAGCAGTTCGCCGGGATCGTCGTCCGGTGCGTCGATGTGCCGCTGGTGCAGCCGCTCGACGTCTTCCGGACGCTCGGCGTGGCCGGCGTCGATCGCCATGGACATGCGGGCGCTGCGGGCCGCGTTGCGCTCCATGCGGGGCCGCCGCAACCGCTCGTAGACGTCGAGATCGCGGTCGCGCAGTGCTGAGCCCAGCAGCAGCATCCGGCCGTCGCGCCACCTCGGAAGCGGCACCAGGTCCCGGGCGTTGGTGGCCAGCACTTCGTCCGCGGCCTCGACGACGTCCGCCGCAGGCGTCGCGTCCGGCCGCAGCGCGGCGAGCAGCCGAGCACGCCGCGAAGCC
>NZ_JAFRFW010001008.1:0-1847 GCF_017434145.1 Saccharopolyspora sp.
ATTTCTCCGGACATGATCCGCTTTTCTCGTCGTACGATCTTGTCGATTCCGCCGGACCGCTCGGATTGGCCGGTCCGCGGTTTCATCGACCGCGGAATGATCCGGCACGCGGCGGCGCGGAATTCCACAGCTCGCCGATCAAGGAATGCTTCCCAGGCATCGAGATCGAACTACATGCCGTCATCGCGGAGTGTCGAGACTCCTCTTTAGAGTGAGCATTCAAGGGCCGATTGGGCAGAGCATGCACCTACCGTCACGGATTCTCGCTCGGACAGACCAATCTGATCGACACGCTGGCGCCGCAGCGCACTACCGCGCGTACGGTCCAATCCGGACGTCCCGTCCGGAACGGCCGCCTTCGCGAGCCGTCCGCGATTTCCCGGCGACCACTCAGGACAGTCGCGGAGTTGGGCGCATGGGAAACTGTGGGCGAGGCGGCCATCGGCGTAAGTTGACACTCTGGGATGTCACCGGCGGTGATCAGTGACGGAGCGCCACCACCAACGGTGACGAGCAATGTGGAAGGCGTGCACTGGATGATTCATGGACGTTGATCCGGAACCGCTCGGCGCCGGACTGGATCACGAGTTCCTCGACCTGGCGCTTGCCGCGCACGGTGCGGTGCAGTGGTCGCTGCGGTTCGCCGACGGCAGAACCGCCTGGACGTCCGGGATGGACGTCCTTCTCGGCGTGCCCGGATCCGGTGTGGAAGACCTGCGCACCCGCCTGCACCAGCTGCTGGAGCCGCTGACGCTCTCGGCCCGCACCACCGATGCCTGGCAAGACCTCGAGCTGGAGCAGCCGGTGCAGGACTCGAACGGCGAGACCCGGTTCGTGCGCTTCCACGCGCGCCGCATGGGCGCCGACCGCGGCGCGGACCTGATCGGCGTGGCCAGCGACGTCACCAAGGCGCGCCAGGATCGGCAGAACCTCACCGACCTGGCCGACCGGTACCGGCTGCTGGTGGAGCTGAGCCCGGACGCGATCTGCGTGCACCAGGACGGGCTGGTGCGCTACGCGAACTCCTCCACGCTGGAGATGCTCAGCTTGCGCTACGACGAGCTGATCGGACGCCCGATCACCGAGTTCGTGCGGCCGCGCTCGCTGACCGCCATGTACGAACGCCTCCGCGGGCTGACCGCGCCCGGTTCCCGCACCAAGCCATCGGAGGCCGAGCTGACCCGCCAGGACGGCAAAGTCGTCCCGGTCGAGCTGGTTTCGGTGCGCACCAGCTGGGAAGGCCACCCGGCGCTGCAGGTGATCCTGCGCGACATCACGACCAAGAAGGCCGCCGAGGCCACGTTGCGCTACCAGGCCGCACTGGTCCAGCACGTCAGCAACGCGATCATCGCGACCGATCGGGAGGGCGTGGTCACCAGCTGGAACCCGGCGGCCGAGGCGGTTTACGGGGTGGCGTCCGGCAAGGCGTTCGGCAGGCACGTCGGCGACCTGGTCGGCGCCCCGCTGCGGCCCGCCGACCTGCTGGGGGCCGAGGGCGGGGTGCTGGAATCGCTGCACCGCGACGTCGACGGCCACGCGCTGCGGGTGCGGATCTCGGTGGCCGAGATGGACGACGGCTTCGTGCTGGTCTGCGCGGACGAGACGGCGCGCCGCCGCGCCGAACGGCACTTCGCCACGGTCATCGACGCGCTGGACGAGGGGGTGCTCGTCGGCGGGCCGGACGGAACCTTCGAGTCGGCCAATCCGGCGGCGCTGCGGATCCTGCGCACGAACCGCGCCGAGCTCGTCGGGTCGGAGCTGGCCAGCTGGCCGATGTTCGACGAGACCGGCCGCGTGGTGCCGCTGGACCAGCGCCCGTCCCGGGTCACCCAGCGCACCGGCCGTCC
>NZ_JAFRFW010001009.1:0-11096 GCF_017434145.1 Saccharopolyspora sp.
GGTGATCCGCGAGGTGGCCGACGCCGTTCGCGGCGGTGCCTCCGCGGTCGTTCCGGTGCTGCCGGTCAGCGACACGATCAAGCAGGTCGACGCCGACGAGGTGGTCAGCGCGACCGTGGACCGTTCCCGGCTGCGCAGCGTGCAGACCCCGCAGGGCTTCGAGATCGACGTGCTGCGCGCCGCGTACGCCGCGGCCGATGACTCCGCCACCGACGACGCCGGGCTGGTCGAGCGGATCGGTGGTGTGGTGCGCACCGTTGCGGGCCATCCACACGCCTTGAAGATCACCACCGCGTTCGACCTGGCGATCGCCGAGTCGGTGCTCGCGGCCGAACCGATCGGAGATCCCCGGTGAACGCACCGTCCGGCCCGGTTCCCCGGATCGGGCAGGGCGTCGACGTGCATCCGGTGGAAGCGGGACGCGAGTGCTGGGTGGCCGGGCTGCACTGGCCCGGCGTCGACGGGTGCAGCGGACATTCGGACGGTGATGTCGCAGCGCACGCGCTGTGCGACGCGCTGCTTTCCGCGGCCGGGCTCGGAGATCTCGGTGCCGTGTTCGGCACCGGCGACCAGCGGTGGTCCGGCGCGCACGGTTCGGAGCTGCTGACCGAAGCGCGCTCGCGGATCACCGCGGCCGGTTTCCAGGTCGGCAACGCCGTGGTCCAGGTGATCGGCAACGCGCCGCGGATCGGCAAGCGCCGCGAGGAGGCGCAGCGGGTGCTTTCCGAGGTGCTCGGCGCGCCGGTGTCGGTTTCCGGAACCACCAGTGACGGGCTCGGGCTGACCGGCCGCGGGGAAGGCATCGCCGCGATCGCCACCGCGTTGCTCTTCCCGGCCGCTTGACCTGCGCGCCCGGTTAACGCCGGGGGATCGCGGGGACAAGTCCGGGAAAGCTCGGGGTGCGCACCCTGGCCGCGCCGCCCGCATCCGGTTCATGCTCGACGCATGGTGATCGGACAGAACCGCTGGGTGCGCCGGGCAGTGGTCGGACAGCCGCTGATCGCCTGGCCGTGCGCATTGCTGCTGTGGGCGGGCGGCGGGCCCGCCGCGCTCGCCTTGGCCGCGCTGGTCCTGTGGATCAGCACCGCGTGCTGCGTGTTCGGAATCCTCGCGCCCATGCACCGCGACCGGGCGAGCCGATGCTGAGCATCACCACTTCTGCTTGATGTGCTCCTTCAGCTGCGCGTGCCGGAACTGGTACACGGCTCCGGATTGCCGGAGCAGTTCGCGCTCCCGCGCGTCGTCGAGGAACCGCATCAGCCGCAGCGGGATCTTGCCGCGCATCGCCAGCCAGCCGCGGGCGATCACGAAGTACCACCATGCTGATTCCGTCAGCGTTCCGATGCACAGCACCGTCCCGATGAGGTCGGTCAGCCCTGCGGTGGTGACCGGCCACGCTTCGTCCGGGGGCATCGGCCCCAGCGCCAAGAGCACGAGCGTCGGCAGTTTCCCGAGCACGAGGAAGGTCAACGCCGGGATCAGGGTGGCGGTCCGGTCGTCGCGCAACGAAGTAGCGGGAGTGGTCGCCTCCCACGAGGTGCTGTAGATGCCGCCGCCGCGGGTCAGCCAGTGCCAGGTCGCCCGGGATCGGCCGTTCCGGGAGTTGCTCGCGCCGAGCAGGAACTGGATCGCCGCGCCTCCCGTCAGCAGCATCGCCGCGGAGACCGCGACCATCGCCGCGCACACTCGCGCGATTCTCCGGGCGAGGTCGGTGACAGGTCGGCGTCCGGTGCGCCGCAGCGTCGACTTCGGGGCTTTGCCTTCCACAGCGGCGATGCTGAAGCGGCCCATGAAGATCAGGAAGGTCACTACGAGCGAGCCGACGGCGAGGACCGGGTCGAACAGTTCCACCGGGTTGCCCGCGCCCGCCCAGCACGCACCCAGTGCCACGGCGAAGACGATTCCGCCGGAAACCGGGTAGAGCCAACGCGGCACCGCGAATTGCAGCTCCCACCACGCCAGGTCGGGATTGCCGACACCGTGCTTGTTGCCGGTGTGCGGAGTGCCGGCCAGGAACCGAAGCCACTGCGGGGCCTTTCGGGGATCGTGCGCCTGCGCCGATGGCTCCTCGTAGGCGTGCCGCACCAGGTCGTCCAGCAGGTGCTCGTCCACCTCGCTACGGGTCGCCAGCTCGGTCAGGTGCACCGGTGCGTACCGCCGCGGCGCATGAACGTTGCGCAGCAGCGAGGCCATGAACGGCGATCCGAGGGCTTGGGCCAGCGGTCCGTCCGGGTGCTCCCGCAAATGCATGAACACCCGCCGCCACGAGTTCGTCCGCTGCGGCGAGACGGCCGCGGACAGGTAGTCGATGACCACGTCGACGCCGACCGGCTCGACCTGCACCACCGCCGCGGACCGCAGCACATCGGCCTTGCGGACCGCTGCCTCGTACTCCGCGGTGCGACTGGTCAGCACGAAGGGGGCGTCGGCGTTCAGCGAGCGGTTCAACGTCGTGATCGCCAGCTCCCGCCGAGGGCCGGGCAACTCGTCCAAGCCGTCCAGGATCGGCAGCACGCGACCGGTGCCGAGCAGGCGCTGCACGGTGTCCGGCCCTTGATCACCGAGGTCCGGGTAGTCCTCCGCCAGCCGCCGGGCCAGCCAGGTGTGCACGTGCTCACCGGCGGAGTTCCACGAGCTGATCGACTGCAGCACCGGCACCGGATCACCCGGCGCGCGCTCCTTCAGCAGCCCGAGCAGCAACAGCAGCGCGAGCGTGGTCTTGCCGGAGCCGCCGTCGCCGAGCAGGACCAGGCGGCGTTCCGGCGTCTCCCGGAAGGCCCGCACCAGGGTGCTGATCCGGTCGCTGCTGCCGGAGATCGGTGCGCCGGTGTTGCGCGCGTGGTCGGCCAGGTCTCCGTCGACCGCGTGCCAGGACACCGCCAGCGGTGCCGGGTCGAACAGCCTGCGCTTGGCCGCTTCTTCGCGCCATTGCAGTTCGACGGCGTGCGCGAGGGCTTCCTGGGGCTCGCTCAGCGGATCATCGGGAACCTGCGTGATGTGCACGTTGTCGATGCGTTCCGCCTGGACAACGTGCTTGGCATTGCCGTGGAACTCGTTGTGCGAGTGCGCCATGGTCGCCTTCGGCAGCCGGTGCTGTGATCGAAGGGTAGCGGAGAGTGCGGTCACCTCGTGTCCGGTCGCCGTTGCGCAGTGAGATCGGCCGCAGGTTCCGGCGGTGCGCTCCGGCCCGCACGTACGCTGGGCCGGTGACCTTGCGCGCGGTGTTCTTCGACTTCTCCGGCACGTTGTTCCGGTTGGAGCAGGACGAGTCCTGGCTGGCCGATCTCACCGACGGCAGCGGTACCCCGCTGGACCTGGAGGCGCAGACCGAGGTGCTGCGCAAGCTCACCGCCCCGTCCGGCAACGTGGCGGTGATGGAGCCCGAGTACCAGCACGCCTGGTACCACCGGGACCTCGACCCGGAGATGCACCGCAAGTCGAACCTCGAGGTGCTGCGGCTGTCCGGGATCAGCACGCCGGAGCAGGCCGAGGGGTTGTACTCGCGGCTGGTCGACCCGCTGTCCTGGACGCCGTATCCGGACACCGCCCAGGTGCTGCGCAACCTGCGGGAACAGGGCGTGCGGATCGCGGTGATCAGCAACATCGCCTTCGACATCCGGCCCGCGTTCGCCGAGCTGGGCGTGCTCGACCTCGTCGACGAGTACCTGATGTCCTACGTCGAAGGCGTGATCAAGCCGGACGCCGAGCTGTTCCGGCTCGCCTGCGCGCGGCTGGACGTGGCGCCGGAGGAGGCGCTGATGATCGGCGACAGCGAGGAGGCCGACGGCGGCGCCGCGCAGATCGGCTGCGCCGTCGAGATCGTGCCCCCGCTGCCGACCGAGGACCGGCCGGATGCGCTGCTCAAGGCGGTCGCCGCGCACGGTGCGCAGGCCGAACCGGTCCGCGAGGGTTGAGGCCGGGCGGAAATTCCGCTGGCCGGTCTTGACGCGCCGACCCCTGTCGTGGTTCGCGATCAGGCTGGCCCCGTACCATCGGGATCGTGAGCCTGCACCTGCATGACACCGCGACCCGGACGACGCGCGAATTCCACCCGCGCTGCGGCGGAGTGGCGTCGATCTACGTCTGTGGGGCGACTGTGCAGGGCGTGCCGCACGTCGGCCACGTGCGCAGCGGGCTCAACTTCGACGTGCTGCGCCGCTGGCTGCGGCACACCGGTTACGACGTGCGGCTGATCCGCAACGTCACGGACATCGACGACAAGATCATCAACAAGGCGGCCGAGGCCGGACGTCCGTGGTGGGAGTGGGCGGCCACCCACGAGCGGGCCTTCGAGCACGCCTACGACCAGCTCGGCTGCCTGCCCCCGTCGGCGTTGCCGCGCGCCACCGGGCACATCGGGCAGATGTCCGAGCTCATCGAGCGGTTGATCGACAAGGGGCACGCGTACGCCACCGGCGGCGACGTGTACTTCTCGGTGTCCTCCTGGAGCGAGGAGTACGGCAGGTTGTCCGGGCAGCGCCTCGACGAGGTGCAGCAGGGCGAGGTCGCGGCCGCAGGCAAGCGGGATCCGCGCGACTTCACGCTCTGGAAGGCCGCCAAGCCCGGCGAACCGAGCTGGCCCACGCCGTGGGGCGAGGGGCGGCCGGGCTGGCACCTGGAGTGCTCCGCGATGGCGACCAGCTACCTGGGCAGCGAGTTCGACATCCACGGCGGCGGGCTGGACCTGGTGTTCCCGCACCACGAGAACGAACTCGCCCAGTCCAACGCGGCCGGCGACCCCTTCGCCCGGTACTGGATGCACAACGCCTGGGTGACGATGAGCGGCGAGAAGATGTCGAAGTCGCTCGGCAACATGCTGACCATCCCGGCGGTGCTGGAACGCGCCAGGGCCAGCGAGCTGCGGTACTACCTGGTCGGCCCGCACTACCGCTCGACCGTCGAGTTCTCCGAGGAAGGGCTGACCGAGGCGAGCACCACCTACCGCCGGATCGAGTCGTTCCTGCACCGCGTCGAGCAGCGCACCGGCAGCGTCGAGCACGGCGAGGTCCGGCCGGAGTTCGCCGCGGCGATGGACGACGACCTGTCCACGCCGCAGGCGATCGCCGCGGTGCACACCACGATCCGCGACGGCAACGCGGCGCTGGACGCCGGTGACGACGCCGCGGCGCGCACGGCGGCGGCCTCGGTGCGCACGATGACCGATGTGCTCGGCCTGGACCCGCTCTCGCCGCAGTGGGCCGAGGATTCCGGCGCCGACGACGCGGCGCGGCGAGCACTGACCGAGCTGGTGGACGGCCTGCTGGAGCAGCGGCAGAAAGCGCGGGCGGAACGCGACTTCGCCACCGCCGACCTGTTGCGGGACCGGCTGCTGGCTTCCGGCGTCGCCGTCGAGGACACCCCCGACGGTCCGCTGTGGACACTCAAGGACGGGTGAGACAACGTTGGCAGGCAACGACAAGCGCCGCGGGGCGACCCGCAAGCCCGGCACCAAGAAGGGCATGGTGAAGGGCTCCGGCGGCCAGCGTCGCAAGGGGCTGGAAGGCAAGGGCCCCACGCCCAAGGCGAAGAACCGGGTCAGCCACCCCGCCAAGCAGCGGGTCGACTCGGCCAAGGCGAAGTCCGAGTTCCAGCAGCGCAAGCAGCGGGAACAGCGGGAGCAGCCGGAGCTGATCGCGGGCCGCAACCCGGTCGCGGAATGCCTGCGCGCGGAGGTTCCCTCCACCGGGCTGTACGTGGCGTACGGCATCGACGCGGACGACCGCGTGAAAGAAGCGGTGCAGCGTGCAGGCGACCGCGGCATCTCGGTCGTCGAGGTGCCGCGCACCGAGCTGGACCGGATGACCGGTGGCGCGTTGCACCAGGGCATGGCGCTGCAGGTGCCGCCGTACAAGTACGCGCACACCGACGACGTGCTCCGCACCGCCGTGGATTCCGGCCGGCCGCCGCTGCTGGTCGCGCTGGACGGGGTGACCGATCCGCGCAACCTGGGTGCGGTGATCCGTTCCGCGGCCGCGTTCGGCGCGCACGGGGTGATCCTGCCGCAGCGGCGCAGCGCCGGGATCACCGCGGTCGCCTGGCGCACCAGCGCCGGGGCGGCGGCGAAGCTGCCGGTGGCGATGGCGGTGAACCTCACCCGCACGCTCAAGGACCTCAAGTCCGAGGGCCTGATGGTGGTCGGGCTGGACGCGGACTCCGACATCAGCTCCGACGAGCTGGAGCTGGCGACCCGGCCGCTGGTCGTGGTGGTCGGCTCGGAGGGCCGCGGGCTTTCCCGGCTGGTGCGGGACACCTGCGATCAGACGGTGTCCATCCCGATGTTCAGCGAGGTCGAGTCGTTGAACGCCTCGGTCGCGGCCGGGGTCGTGCTCTCCGAGGTGGCTCGCCGCCGGAGGCGCTGAGCAGCGTGCCGAGCCGCTGGCGCTGATCGGGGTGCGCCCCGCCGGATCCGCTCGCTCACGAGCACCCGGAGTTTCCGAGCGAACGGACTGTTGGTCCGAATAGATTGGTCGAACGGTCCGTTCACTCCTGGCGAAGCGGGGTGGGCGGGCCGCTGGGGCGGGTGCCGGTAGCTGCGCCGCGCGCGAATCGGATCGCGCCGTTCCGCAGAATCCGGGGACTCGCCTGCACTAGAGTCCGGCGGAGACGAACGGGGAGGCCAGGCCTCCCGGCAACGCGAGGCCGGCGCACCGATGTACTTCTCCACTCCGCTGTTCCTGTGGTTGTTCCTGCCGGTCGTGCTGGCGGCCGTGCTGCTCGCCCCGCGCACCGCGCGCAACGGGATCGTCGCCGCCGCGAGCCTGGTGTTCTACGCCAGCGGCGCAGGCGGCACGACGTTGCTGCTGCTGGCGTGCGTGGTGGTCAACTACTTCGCCGGGCGCGGCCTGGAACCGGACGAATGGCGGTTGGACGCGCAGCGCCGCAGGTGGCTGCTGATCGGCGCGGTCTCGTTCAACCTGCTGGTCCTGGTGCTGTGGAAGTACGCGGGCTTCGCCACGCAGCAGATCGCGACGCTGGGCGGCTGGTTCGGCGCGGACCTGCCGGTGCTGCAGCTGGCACTGCCGATCGGGATCTCGTTCTACACGTTCCACCACATCTCCTACGTCGTGGACGTGTACCGCGGTGAGCGGCCCGCGCTGCGCAACCCGGTCGCGTTCGTCACCTACATCGCGATGTTCCCGCAGCTGGTGGCCGGTCCGATCGTGCGCTACCGGGAGATCGCCGATCAGCTGCCGCAGCCGCGCACGCACCGGCTGGACGACATCGCCGCCGGTTTCCCCCGGTTCGCGTGGGGGCTGACGAAGAAGGTCGTGGTCGCCGACACGCTGGCGCCGATGGTCGACGCCTGCTTCGCCACGCCGGGCTCGGAGATGACCTTCGCGGTGGCGTGGCTCGGGGCGATCGGCTACGCGGTGCAGCTGTACTTCGACTTCTCCGGATACTCGGACATGGCGATCGGGCTCGGCCGGATGCTGGGGTTCAAGCTTCCCGAGAACTTCGCGCGCCCGTACTCCTCGGTGACCATCACCGAGTTCTGGCGGCGCTGGCACATGTCGTTGTCCCGCTGGTTCCGCGACTACGTGTACATCCCGCTGGGCGGCAACCGGCGCGGAGTGGGCCGCACCTACCGGAACCTGACGATCGTCTTCGTGCTCACCGGGTTCTGGCACGGGGCGGCGTGGACCTACCTGGTGTGGGGCCTGTTCCACGGGCTGCTGCTGGTCGTCGAGCGCGCCACAGGTTACGACCGCGCGCCGGAGGAGTGGGCGGCGCAGCTGGGCCGCCGCGCCTTGACGCTGCTGCTGATCGTCGTCGGGTGGGTGTTCTTCCGGGCACCTGATCTGGGCACCGCGGGAACGATGCTCGGGCACATGCTGGTGCCCGACCTGTCCGGGCTGACCGACATCGTCGCCGCTTCGGTCACGCACCAGCGGATGTTCTTCCTGCTGGTCGCGTTGGTCGTGGTGGCGCTGCCCGCGACGACCGGGACCGGGCCGTTCCTCGAATCCGTCCGCACCAGGCAGGCGAACGCGCTGCGCATCGGGGTCATGACGGTGGGGCTGGCGTACTCCGGGCTGCTGGTGGCCACCGGTGCGTTCAGCCCGTTCTTGTACTACCAGTTCTGACGAATGCTCCGGAACGCCCGGACTTCGCCCAGTACCGTGCCCGCATGCTCGATCTGCGCCCCACCGCCGAGCACGAGCTGGCCGCTGTCGCGGAGATGGAACTCGACGACGGCACGTCCCGATGGCTCGGCGACACCAGCCGGGAATGGCACGCGAAGGCGTTGGCGGACTCCGATCAGGAACATCTGCTCGCCGAAACCCGCGACGGCCCCGCCGGTTTCGCGGTGCTGGCCGGGTTGAGCAGGCAGGACCGCGTGATCGAGCTGCGCAGGATCGTGGTCGCCGAGCACGCCCGCGGTTCCGGGACCGGGCGGCGGTTGCTGCGGCTGCTGGTGGACCGGGCCCACCAGCGCTATCAGGCGAGCAGGGTGTGGCTCGACGTGAAACCGAGCAATGCGCGGGCGCTGGCGCTCTACGAGTCGGAGGGCTTCGTGGTGGAACGGACCCTGCCCGCCGCCATTGCTGAACCCGACGGGAGCCGTTCCGACCTGCTCCTGCTCGTGCACCCCTGACGAGCGCGGTGAAGTGCCCACGTCGGGACGCGGCCGCCCGCTAGCGTGAACATCGTGTCGAGGACGGACCCCACGGAATTACCTGCGGTGCACGAGTCGTGGCTGCCGCGGGAGCACCCGCTGCACCGGCCGCGGCACGGGCGGCGGCAGCTCACGGCCCTGCTGTGCGCGCTGCTGTTCCTGACCGCACCGGTGACGACCTGGGTGTTCGGGGCACGCGCGGAGCAGTTGGAGAACCGGCCGCCCGCGGAGTTCCCGAGCATCACCGAGGGCTGGGGCTTCCTCACCGGCCTCGGGCCGTGGGCGGCGGAGAACCTGCCGTTCCGCGGTGCGGCGGTGCGTTCGGTGCACGGCATCAGCCAGGGCGTGTTCGGTGAACCCGCCCGGTTGGACAACGGCTCGCACAGCTCGCCGATCGGCACCGGAAGCGACCAGCAGCCGCGCCCGCCGCTGGACGAGAACGTGTTCCCCAAGGTCATCGAGGGTGACGCGGGCTGGCTGTACCTCGGGCACGACGTGTCGTACCCGTGCACCGCGCGGCGCGACCTGAAGCAGGTGATCAGCGGCCTGCAACGGTGGCGGCAGGTGGTCGAAGCCTCCGGGCGGCGGTTCCAACTGGTGATCGCGCCGGACAAATCCACGATGTACCCGGGGAACCTGCCGGAGAACTACGCGGGCGAGGACTGCGCCACGCGCGCGCGGCAGGAGTTCTGGCGGCGCGTGCCGCAGGCCACCGGTGCAGTGGACATGCGGGAACCGCTGCGGGAAGCCGCCGAGCGCAACGGGCGGCCGATCTACCACGACATCGACACGCACTGGACCCACGAGGGCGGCATCACGATGGCCTACCAGCTCGGCGAGCGCCTGCAGCCCGGCGTGACCGACGGTTGGAAGGTCGCGCCCAGCAGGCAGTACCCGCACACCGCGGACATCCCCGACCTGCTCGGGCAGCAGCGCACCGTGCCGATCCAGGCATATTCGCTGGCCCCGGACGGCAGCGCGGACAACACCCGATTCCGGCCCAGTGATTTCCACCGGCCGCTGCAGCTGCACTCGCCGCCGAAGCCGGGCATGATCCGGCAGCCGACGCGGATGATCGGGGACTCGTTCAGCCAGTTCGCCAGCCCGTACCTGGCCGCGACGTTCACCGACATCGGCATCGCGCACGCCGAAGACGTGCCTGCCCGGCCGCGGGAGATGGGCGAGTTCCTGGCCGAAGGCGAGGTGGTGACGTTCGAGCTGTCCGAGCGGTTCGTCTCCGGCGGCCGCTACGACCTGCTCGATCCGGCCGTCGCCGACCGGATCGGCGCGGTCCTCGCCGCGAACCCGCGTTGATCCGGGCGGCGGGTCAGCAGCGGGCGGAGCGGACCGCGTGCACGGCTACCCCCAGGAAGCCGAGGTTGAACATCAGGTGCACGCCCACCACCGCGCGCGGCAGCTGCCCGGCGGCGTGCACGTCGCCGAACCCGACCGTGCTGGTGATCGACAGCGCGAAGTACAGCGCGTCGACCTTCGTGCGCAGCTGCACCACCGACCCCGGCCAGTGCGCGGACAGTCCGAAGTAGACGGCCGCGAAGAACAGCACCGCCAGGTACAGCGAAGTGAGCACCCCGGTCAACCTGGCCGCGCCGGAGCGGAAGCGCCGCACCTGCCGCACGATCGCCGCCGACACCAGCGCCAGCCCCAGCGCGAACAGCGCGACGAACGCCCACGTGCCGGACTTGCCGAACACGCCAAGCGGCAGCGCGAAGTACACCGCCGTGCCTGCGGCGATCGCGCCGACGTTCGTCAGCGCACCGACCAGCAGGGTCCGTCCGCTCGGCTCCGGTGAGAACACCGGTCCAGCGTGGGCGCGGTAGCGGGAGACCGCCAGCGACGTCCCGGGCGGCTCAGGCCGCGGCCGGTGCGTGCGCCACCCGGCGCAGCCGAGCGCCGCCGACCAGCCTGCACACCAGATAGATCACGAACGACAAGATCGTCACGAACGCGCTCACCGGCGCCCCCGGAGCCAGCGACAGCACGATGCCGCCGAGCACCGCGAACTCCGCGAACACCACCGCCAGCACCGTCGCCAGTAGCGGGCTCGCCGTCACCCGCGCCGCCGCGGCACCCGGCGTGACCATCAGCGCGAGCACCAGCAGCGCGCCCACCGTGTAGACCCCGAGCGCCGTGGCCACCCCGACCAGCACCGCGAACAGCGGGGTGAGCATCCGGGCGGGAACTCCGCGCGCAGCCGCCACGTCCGGGTCGACGCTAGCGAACAGCAGCGGCCGGTACACCACCGCGAGCGCCACCAGCACCACCGCGGCGCTGCCGGTCAGCAGCGCGACGTCGGCGGAGTCCACGCCCACGATCTGGCCCACCAGCAGGCTGAACTTGTTCGCGGTGCGCTCCGGGTTCATCCACAGCAGCAGCACGCCCAGACCCAGCCCGAACGAGAGGATCGCGCCGATCACCGAGTCCCGCTCACCGCCGCGCTGCCCGAGCAGGCCGAGCAGCA
>NZ_JAFRFW010001010.1:0-8526 GCF_017434145.1 Saccharopolyspora sp.
GCATAGTTGAATAGGTTTCACCTTTGGTGAGCACACCCGTAAGGGGTTTGGGTGTGTGTTGGTTTGTCGGTGGGTATAGCGGAGCGGGGTACGCCCGGTCCCATTCCGAACCCGGAAGCTAAGCCCTCCAGCGCCGATGGTCCTGCACGTGTGTGGGTGGGGGAGAGTAGGACACCGCCGACAATACTCGTAAATGGGGAAGGCCCCGGAACCACGGTTCCGGGGCCTTCTGCTGTCCGCGGCCGAGAAACCACAGCCACCGAGGTGGTTTTCGGGGCCTTCGAGGTCGTTCTACCGGGCGGGTTGCTGATCTCGTAGTGTCGCGGCATGGAGCGCGTGCGTTTGCTGGTCGTGCAGCCCTCGGAGATCGACCCCGTCGGGCGGCTCGGCAAATGGCTCGAAGATGCCGGGGCCGAACTCGACGTGGTGCGGCCGCCGCGGATCCCGGCGGCAGAGGAACTCGAGCAGTACCAGGGGCTGGTCGTGCTCGGCGGCGAGATGGGTGCCCTCGACGACCCGGATCATCCGTGGTTGGCGGACGTTCGTGCTCTGCTTAGCTCGGCTGTGAGTCGGCGGACCGCGGTGTTGGGAATCTGCCTCGGGGCGCAACTGCTCGCGGTGGCCACCGGTGGACGGGTCGCGGCGCGGCGGGACGGTGCGGAGGTCGGGACCTTGCTGGTCGCGAAACGCGACGCGGCCGCCGACGACTCGTTGCTCGGTGACTTGCCGTTGACGCCGGACGTCCTGCAGTTCCACAACGACGAGGTTGTGCGGTTGCCGCCGTCCGCGCAGTTGCTGGCGTCTTCGCCGAGTTCGGACAACCAGGCGTTCCGGGTCGGCCCGTGCGCTTACGGCTTTCAATTCCACATCGAGACCGAGCCCGATACCGTGCTGGACTGGGCGCGGCGGATGCCGGAAGCTGCCGAGCGCGCGCGTGCGGGGCAGTTGGATCCGGAGCACTTGGCGGCGTTCCACGATGATCTCGCGGAAAGCTGGGCGCCGGTGGCCGAGCGGTTCGTGCAATTGGCCGCGGCTCCGCCGGAGCAGCGCAATCCGACCCGGTCGTTGCCGTTGGCGTGATCTTCGAGTCGGTCGGGTGCCTGCTTTTCGCCGGGTCGGGCTACGGTGCGAAGTATGAGCAACGGCAGCTCGTCCCGGTCCGGTTCGGCTCCATCCCCGGCTCGGTACGGCTTCAGCGATGCCGTCCGGGCCGAAGAGCAGCTGCGCGCGATCGGCTGGTGGACGGACTCCGGGCCGGTCGCAACCTACGAGCGAGCCGTCGCGGCGCTGTCCCGCGCGGCTGATCCGGACTTGGCGCTGCATTCGATCGACCGCTTCCGAGAAGCCGCCGAATCCGAGTGGGCGCAGCTCGGCGACGAACTCGCGTCCGACGTGCGGCTGCGCGGTGGATTGCTCGGCGTGCTCGGAACGTCGGCGGCGTTCGCCGATCACCTCGTCGCGCACCCGGAGGATTGGCGGCGGCTGCGCAGTTCCGCCAATACAGCGGCACGCGAAGTGGAGGCGTGCACTGCGGAACTCCTCGCGCCGGTCCGGTTCGGCGACAGCACGCTGACCGGCCGGGACGCGGTCATCGCTCTGGGAGCCGGCTATCGCGGGCTGTTGCTGGAAATCGCTGCGCGAGACCTGGCGGGCGCCGTGGAACCGGAGCTCGAGTCGGCCGCGTTCGAGCAGGTCGCCGCGTCGTTGTCGGATGTCGCAGTGGCCGCGTTGCGGGCGGCGCTGGTGGTCGCCGAGGCCGAACTCGCCGGAGGAGAAGGCAGCGACGCCGCGGAGCGCCTCGCCGTGATCGCGATGGGCAAGACCGGTGGGCACGAGCTGAACTACGTCAGCGACGTCGACGTGGTGTTCGTGGCCGAATCCGAAGCCGACCTGGCGGGCGCGGGCAAGCTCGCGAGCATGATGATGCGGGTGGCCGGATCGGCGTTCTTCGAAGTCGATGCGGCACTTCGGCCGGAGGGCAAGGCGGGTGCGCTGGTGCGCACGCTCGACGGTCACGTGAACTACTACCGGCGCTGGGCGCGGACCTGGGAGTTCCAGGCGCTGCTGAAAGCCCGCCCGGTGGCAGGCGATGCCGACCTCGGCAGGCGCTATCTCGAGGCGGTGCGGCCGTTCGTGTGGACCGCCGCCGAGCGCGAAGACTTCGTCGCGGACGTTCGCTCGATGCGCCGGCGGGTGGAGGACCACGTTCCCGCGGAGTTGTCCGAGCGCGAACTCAAACTGGGACCCGGTGGTTTGCGCGATGTCGAGTTCGCCGTGCAGCTGCTGCAGATGGTGCACGGGCGCAGCGACGAGGACCTGCGCAGTCCGATCACCGTGGAAGCCTTGCGCGATCTTGGCGAGGGCGGCTACGTGGCCCGCGCCGACGCGGCTGACCTCGTCGAGTCCTACGGCTTCCTGCGCACGTTGGAGCACCGGTTGCAGTTGCGCAGGCTCCGGCGCACGCACCTGTTCCCGGCGATGGACGACAAGGACGAGCTGCACTTCCTCGCGCGCTCGGCGGGGTTGCGCTCCAGCGGCAGGCGCAGTGCCGGTGACGTCCTGGTCGCCGAGTACCGCAGGCACAGCAACCGGGTCCGCCGACTGCACGAGAAGCTGTTCTACCGCCCGCTGCTGGAGGCGGTGGCGAAGGTCCCGACGGACATGCTGCGGCTGACCACCGGCGCGGCAGTGCAACGGCTGGCCGCGCTCGGCTACACCTCGCCGGAAGGGGCGCTGCGGCACATCGAGGCGTTGACCGCTGGGGTTTCCCGCCGGGCGCACATCCAGGGTGCGCTGCTGCCGATGTTGCTGGACCTGCTCGCGGGGACCCCGGATCCGGACGGTGGTCTGCTGGCATACCGGAAGGTGTCCGAGGCGCTGGCCGAAACGCCCTGGTATCTGCGGCTGCTGCGGGATGAGGGCGTGGTCGTGGAACGGCTCGCGCTGCTGCTGGGCACGTCCAAGCTGGTGCCGGAGCTGCTGGTGCGCGCGCCGGAGGTGCTGCGGCTGCTTTCGGACACCCCGGCGCTGGCCGAGCGCGATCCGAAGGCGGTCGCGGTTTCGCTGCGCAGTGCGGTCGGGCGGCATGCCGAACCGGAGCGAGCGGTCTCCGCGGCGCGCTCGCTGCGCAGGCACGAGCTGCTACGCATCGCGTGCGCTGACCTGCTAGGGCTGATGCCGCCGACCGATGTCTTCCGGGCCTTGTCCAGCGTGTGGGTCGCGGTGCTGGAAGCCGCGCTGGACACCTCCATCCGCGAGATCGGAGGACGCGCGGAGTGGCAGACAGTGCCCGCGCGGATCGCGGTGATCGGCATGGGGCGGCTGGGCGGTGCCGAACTCGGGTACGGCTCGGACGCGGACGTGATGTTCGTGTGCGAACCGGTCGAGGGTGTGCAGGACACGACCGCGGTGCGGTTCGCGACCGCGGTCGTGGAGCACGTGCGGCGGCTGCTGGGCGCACCCAGCCAGGACCCGCCGCTGGAGGTGGACATCGACCTGCGTCCGGAGGGGCGCAGCGGCGCGCTGGTGCGGACGTTGGATTCCTACCTGACCTACTACCGGCGCTGGGCACAGGCTTGGGAGGCGCAAGCGCTGCTGCGCGCTCGGCCGGTGGCCGGCGATCCGCAACTCGGCGAGGCGTTCTGCGGCGCGATCGACCGGATCCGCTATCCGGAGGGCGGCCTGGACGATGCGAAGGTCCGGGAAATCCGCCGGATCAAGGCCCGGGTGGATTCGGAGCGATTGCCGCGCGGGGCGGATCCGGCCACGCACACCAAACTCGGCCGCGGCGGCCTCGCCGACGTGGAGTGGACGGTGCAGCTGTTGCAGCTGCGGCACGCCCACCAGCACCCGGAGCTGCGCACGACTTCCACTGTGGACGGAATCGCGGCTGCGGTGAAGGCCGGGGTGCTGTCCGGGGACGACGCGGAGCAGCTGATCGAAGCGTGGACGCTGGCGATGCGCTCGCGCAACGCGGTGATGCTGGTGCGCGGCAAACCCGGGGACCAGCTTCCCAAGCAGGCCAGGGAACTGGCCGCGTTGGCGGCGGCGCTGGGCTACCCGGCGAGCGTGGACACCGGTGAAGTGCTCGACGACTACCTGCGGGTCACCCGGCACGCCCGTGCCGTCGTGGAGCGGGTGTTCTACGAGGACTGAGCCCGGTGTGCCGCTGCTGCCCGAGGGGTAGTCCGTGGGCCGGAATGCCGACTGATCAACTGTCGTTGGACGAGGTATGAAGGCTGTTTCGCTCACCGAGTTCGGTGACCCCGACGTGCTGTCCGTGCAAGAGCTTCCCGACCCGCTGGTGGGCCCCGATTTCGTGCTGGTGCAGGTGCGTGCGGCCGGGGTGAACCCGGTCGACTGGAAGATCCGCCGCGGCTATCTGCAGGGCGTGCTGCCGCATCACACGCCGTTGATCCCCGGTTGGGACGTGGCCGGTGTGGTCAAAGCGGTCGGCCCTGCCGTGACGGGCTACCAAGTCGGTGACGAGGTCGTCGCCTACGCCCGCGAGGACCACGTGCAGAACGGCACCTACGCCGAGCTGGTCGCGGTGCCGGAGCGTGCGCTGGCGCGCAAGTCCCGCGCGCAGTCCTTCGAGCAGGCTGCCGGGCTTCCGCTGGCCGGGCTGACGGCGTTGCAACTGCTCAACGCGGTCGAGGTGGGTGAAGGCGACACCGTGCTGGTGCACGCCGCGTCCGGCGGCGTCGGGCACTTGGCCGTGCAGATCGCACAGGCACTGGGTGCGGCTCGCGTGCTCGGTACCGCGTCCGAACGCAACCACGACTACCTGCGTGAACTCGGCGCCGAGCCGGTGACCTACGGCGAGGGGCTTCCCGAGCGGGTCGCCGAGCTGGTCGGCGGGGACGGAACCGTCGACGCCGCGGTGGACTTCATCGGCGGTGCGGCCCTGGAGGTTTCGCCGCGGCTGGTGCGCGACCCGGCGCGGCACGGTTCGGTCGTGGACACCGAGGTGCTGAACCAGGGCGGGCGTTACGTGTTCGTGCGCCCGGACACGAGTCAGCTCAATTGGCTCGGCGAGCTGGTCGACACCGGGCGGCTGCGGGTGGACCTGCAGCAGACCTTCCCGCTGGAGCAGGCCGTTAAGGCGCACGAGCTGCTGGAGGAAGGGCACGTGCGGGGCAAGCTCGTGCTCACCGTCGGCTGAGCTCCGGTTGCGCGGCAGGCCGCCGGAGTTTCGCG
Organism: Saccharopolyspora sp.; assembly: GCF_017434145.1. NCBI lineage: Bacteria > Bacillati > Actinomycetota > Actinomycetes > Pseudonocardiales > Pseudonocardiaceae > Saccharopolyspora > Saccharopolyspora sp. The sequence continues at coordinate 5,200 of NZ_JAFRFW010001010.1, forward strand.
GTCGATGCCGCGCGGCTGATCTCCGCAGGCCTCCGGTCGGGCGATGATCTCCCGGTTGGTCGCGCTGTCGCCGACCGACCGGGAGATCTGCGCTGGGGGTCGATTCACCGTGCGAACGGGTCGCTGCCCGATATTCGCGTCCACAATGGGCAGTTGTGCGGCTTTCGCCGTGCTCGGTGCCGGTGTTTCCGGTGGCGGTCTGTTCGGCGAGTCTCGCCGGTTCTGGATTTCGGCTGCCGCGCCGCCCGTTCGGCAGCGGTTCGCCGCATATTCGCGATTATTCTCAGCGGGTGTCGCCGCAGCCGCGGCTGAATTCGTCCGCGGTGCGAAGGCTCCGCAATTCACGCGGCCGATGCCCTTGCTGCACGTGCAAATGCATTGTTGTGCGTTTTGCACAACGCTGCGCACGCCCGGCGCCGACGAATTTCGCCGAACCGGCGGGCCGCCGGTCCGGTTCGTGGTATGCGCACTGCAGACCGCCGCTCGGCGGCCGGCGCGCGGGAAAGTGGCGAATCGGTTGCTCCGTGGAGACCACCGCGAAAGTCCAATGCTCCCGGCGATTGGCAATCACCGCGGGTTTTCCGCGAATACTGCCCGTTCGGAGGTCTGCTCGCCGCTATCCTGGCGGTAACCTGCTGCGCACCGCGAAAGGGCGCGCGCACGAACCGGCGGCCGCGCGGTCCGAATAGGAGTGCATGGTGTCCGAGGACTTCGAATTACTCGTCGATCGGCAGGCGCTTTCCGGCGCCGGCCCGCTGTGGATGCCCACGTTGAATTGCCTGTACTGGGTGGACGTCCTGCGCAGAGAACTGCACACCTACCACCGGGATTCCGAGGTGGACGAGGTGCAAGTCCTGCCGGGAGTCGTCACGGCGCTGGCCGCCACCCGCAACGGCCAGCTCATCGCGGCCGCCGATCGCGGGTTCGCCCGGTTGTTCCCGGGCCGGGCGGCGCTGGAACCCATCGCGGGCGTGCAGGCGGGCGACCGGATGAGCGCAGGCGCCTGCGATCCGGCGGGCAGATTCGTGGCGGGCACGCTCACGCACAGCCGGGAGGCCAAGCGCAGCGCGCTGTACGTGCTGGACGGCACCCGAGCCAGAGTCCTCGTCGACGGGCTCACCCGCTCCGGCGGCATCGGCTGGAGCCCGAGCGGGACGACGATGTACGTCGTCGACACGGTCGCCCGCGTGATCTGGGCGTTCGACTACGACGTGGAAGGCGGCCGGGCAGGCCGGGGCCGCCGCTGGGTGGTGTGCGCCGAGTCCGAAGGCCATCCGGACGGGCTGGCGATGGACAGCGCGGGCGGCGTCTGGGTCGCCATGCGCGGCAGCGGGCGCATTCACCGCTACGCGTCGAGCGGTGATCTGGAGACCGTGCTGTGGGCACCGACGCGGCGCATCACCGGCTTGGCGTTCGGCGGGCGGCGGCTGGACGAGATGTACGTGACCTCGGCGTGTTCCGGCTACGACGAACGCGCGCTGGTGGCGGACCCGTACGCGGGCGCGCTGTTCCGCTTCCGCCCCGGATCGGCGGGCGGCCAGCCGGTGCCGTGGAACGGCACGTGAGCGGGGAAGCCCGCAGACGAGCCGCGAGGCCCGGAACGCGAAACGGGCCGGGAAGGACTCGGTCCCTCCCGGCCCGCGGCAGCGGTGGTTCGATCACACGTCGAAGTAGAGCGCGAACTCGTGCGGGTGCGGACGCAGCCGGATCGGGTCGATCTCGGTCTCGCGCTTCAGCGAGATCCAGGTCTCGATCAGGTCCGGGGTGAACACACCGCCTTCGAGCAGGTACTCGTGGTCGGCCTCGAGGTTGTCGATGACCTGCGCCAGGTTGTCCGGCACCTGCGGGACGCCCTTGGCCTCCTCGGGCGGCAGCTCGTAGAGGTCCTTGTCGATGGGCTCGGCGGGCTCGATCTTGTTCTTGATGCCGTCCAGCCCGGCCATCATCATCGCCGCGAACGCCAGGTACGGGTTGCCGGACGGGTCCGGGCAGCGGAACTCGACGCGCTTGGCCTTCGGGTTGTTGCCGGTGATCGGGATGCGCATGCAGGCGGAGCGGTTGCGCTGCGAGTACACCAGGTTGACCGGCGCCTCGTAGCCCGGCACCAGCCGGTGGTACGAGTTGATCGTCGGGTTGGTGAACGCCAGCAGGCTCGGCGCGTGGTGCAGGATGCCGCCGATGTAGTACCGCGCGGTGTCCGAGAGCCCGGCGTAGCCGGCCTCGTCGTGGAACAGCGGCGCGCCGTCCTTCCACAGCGACATGTGGCTGTGCATCCCGGAGCCGTTGTCACCGAACAGCGGCTTGGGCATGAACGTCGCGGTGCGGCCGTCCTCCCAGGTGGTGTTCTTCACGATGTACTTGAACAGCTGCAGGTCGTCCGCGGCGTGCAGCATCGTGTTGAACTTGTAGTTGATCTCGGCCTGGCCGCCGGTGCCGACCTCGTGGTGCGCCCGCTCGACGGTGAAGCCCGAGTTGGTCAGCTGGGTGGAGATCCGGTCGCGCAGGTCCGCGAAGTGGTCGTACGGCGCGACCGGGAAGTAGCCGCCCTTCATGCGGGTCTTGTAGCCGCGGTTGCCGCCTTCCTCGTCGCGCCCGGTGTTCCACCAGCCCTCGACGGAGTCGACCTCGGCGAAGGTCTTGTTCGGGCCTTCGCCGAACTTCACCGAGTCGAAGATGTAGAACTCGGCCTCGGCGCCGAAGAACGCGGTGTCGGCGATGCCGGACTCGGCCAGGTACTGCTCGGCCTTGCGCGCGATGTTGCGCGGGTCGCGGCTGTAGGGCTCCAGCGTGAACGGGTCGTGCACGAAGAAGTTCAGGATCAGCGTCTTCTCCGCGCGGTACGGGTCGACGCGGGCGGTGTACGGGTCGGGCAGCAGCAACATGTCCGACTCGTGGATCGACTGAAAACCTCGGACCGAGGAGCCGTCGAAGGCCAGCCCTTCGGTGAAGGTGTCCTGGTCGAAGGCCGCGGCGGGGACCGTGAAGTGCTGCATGACGCCCGGCAGATCGCAGAACCGGACATCGATGTACTTCACGTCCTCGTCGGAGATGAAGCGCAGGACCTCGTCTGGATTCTTGAACACCCTCGATGGCTCCTTAACGCATCTGGTGAACTGCTCACCGGCGGGCGTTCGTCGAGCTCACCGGCTCGATGCCCACGTTATGCCGCCGGTGTTGCCCGGTCATCACCCCGATGTTTCGCGGCTGTTAACGACCCGCCGAACGGGTGAGCGCGACTGCGGAGGGCGGCCGCCGACCGGCTCCGTGCGGGCGGCCGTAGGCTTGCGGGGTGACCATCTTGTCGCGCAGGTCGGCGAAGTGGTCGTA
>NZ_JAFRFW010001011.1:0-4414 GCF_017434145.1 Saccharopolyspora sp.
CAGCCCGGTTCCGAGCGAAGTGATGCTGGTGGCGGTGGTCGTCGGGAAACCGGCCTTGATCGGCTCGCGCACCGCCAGCGAAGCGAGGAACGGCGCGTCCGCGGCGTGTTCCCGCAGCAGCTCCCAGCCGAGGCCGTCGACCAGCAGCACCGCCGCGGCGCGGCACCGCGGAATCCCCAGCGAGTCGGTGAAACCCGCGGTGCCCAGCGCGGCCAGCACCGACGGCAGCACCTCGGAGAGCGCGCCGTCCTTGCCGGGGGTGACCATCCAATCCATGCCGCACCTTCCGTGCCCACCGGGCCCGAGCCGCCGTCTTCGACGACAAGCATGACCCGCCGCGCAAGGGTCGCGAGCGGAATCTTCCGAGTGCGGTACCCCGGCATCCGATCTTGCCGGGACGAAGGATCGCCGTACTTCGATCGCAGGTCCGTGCGGTGCCGTTCTCTTGTCGTTGTCTTGTCAGCGGCGGAGCCGCTGAGCAGTAACCACCTGAGCAACCGGACCACCGGCGGGTTCTCAGCGGTCTTCTCGCGAGGACAGCGATTCCGCCGCGTATGGGCATACGTCAGAAATCGATCCCACAGCGAGAAGGCCGGTGAGGTTCCGCTACCCGGGCACCTACGCAAAACAAGTTCAAAAAGTTTCTCAGATGTCCAGGGAGCGGCCGACGATCTCCTTCATGATCTCGGTGGTCCCGCCGTAGATCGTCTGCACCCGCGAGTCCAGGAACGCCTTCGCGATCGGGTACTCCATCATGTAGCCGTAGCCGCCGTAGAGCTGCAGGCAGCGGTCCACGACCCGCTTGTTCAGCTCGGTCAGCCACCACTTGGCCATCGCGGCGTGCTCGACGCTGAGCTCACCGGTCAGGTGCAGCTGCACGCAGCGGTCCGCGAAAACCCGCCCGATCTGCACCTCGGTCGCCATCTCCGCGAGCTCGAACCGGGTGTTCTGGAACTTGCCGATGGGACGGCCGAACGCGGTGCGCTCGCGGCAGTACTGCTTGGTGTCCTCGAGGGTCCGCTCCGCGGCGGCGACCGCGGCCACCGCGATGGACAGCCGCTCCTGCGGCAGGTTCTGCATCAGGTAGATGAAGCCCTGCCCCTGCTCGCCGAGCAGGTTCGCCGCGGGCACCCGCACGTCGTTGAAGAACAGTTCGGCGGTGTCCTGCGACTTCTGCCCGATCTTCTCCAGGTTGCGGCCGCGCTCGAAGCCCGCCATGCCGCGCTCGACCACGAGCAGGCTCACGCCCTGCGCGCCGGCGTCCGGGTCGGTCTTGGCGGCCACGATCACCAGGTCGGCGTTGATGCCGTTGGAGATGAACGTCTTCGAGCCGTTGAGCACGTACTCGTCGCCGTCGCGGATCGCGGTGGTGCGGATGTTCTGCAGGTCGCTGCCGGTTCCGGGTTCGGTCATCGCGATCGCGGTGATGATCTCGCCGCTGCAGAAGCCGGGCAGCCAGCGCCGCTTCTGCTCCTCGGTGGCCAACCGGGTGAGGTACGGGATGTTGATGTCGTTGTGCACCGGCACGCCGAAGCCGCTGATGCCCGCGTTGACCAGTTCCTCGTCGAACACGACGTTGAACCGGAAGTCGTCGACTCCGCCGCCGCCGTGCTCCTCGTCCACGGCCATGCCGAGCAGGCCCTGCTTGCCCGCGGCCAGCCAGGCGTCGCGGCTGACCACGCCCGCCGCCTCCCACTCCTCCTGGTGCGGCAGCAGCTCCTTGGCGATGAAGGCCCTGGCGGTCTCGCGGAACGCCTCGTGCTCGGCCTCGAACAGTTCCCTGCGCATGTCACGCTTCCTTTCCGTGGATCGCGCCGGAGGACAGCAGATCGTCCGCCCCGCGGACCTGCCAGTCCGCCAGCACCGCGGCGTCCGGCGACGGCACCGGGCGCGGCGGCGGGGTCGGGGTGCTGGAGAACCGCGGCGCCGGGGCCGGTTGCAGCACGCCGTCCGGGCGCACCAGCGTTCCGCGGGCGTTGAGGTGCGGGTGGTCGGCCGCTTCGGTCATCGAAAGCACCGGAGAGACGCAGGCATCCGAACCGTCGAAAACCTCGGTCCACGCGGCGCGGGTGCGCTGCGCGAAGACCTCGGCGAGCTTGTTGCGCAGTTCCGGCCAGTTCGCCGGATCGTCGCGGTCCGGGACCTGCCCGGTGAGCCCGAGGCGTTCCAGCAGTTCCGCGTAGAACTGCGGTTCCAGCGCACCGACGGCCATGTGCTCGCCGTCGGAAGTTTCGTAGACGTCGTAGTACGGGGCACCGGTGTCGAGCAGGTTCGTGCCGCGCTCGGTGTTCCAGGCACCCGCGTTGGCCATCCCGAACAGCATCGAGCCGAGATGCGCCGCGCCGTCCACGATCGCCGCGTCGACCACTTGGCCCCGCCCGCCTGCACGCGCCTGCAACACCCCAGCCAGCACACCGACCGCGAGGTAGAGCGAACCGCCGCCGAAGTCGCCGAGCAGGTTCGCGGGCACCTGCGGCGGCCCGCCCTTGCGGCCGATCGCGTGCAACATGCCGGTCAGCGCGATGTAGCCGACGTCGTGCCCGGCGTTCGAGGCCAGCGGCCCGTCCTGGCCCCAGCCGGTCATCCGGCCGTAGACCAGCCGCGGATTGACCTCCCAGCACTGCTCCGGACCGACGCCGAGGCGTTCGGCCACGCCGGGGCGGAAGCCTTCGATCAGCACGTCGGCCTGCTCCGCCAGCGCGAGCACCGATGCCGGACCGCGCTCGTGCTTGAGGTCCACCGAGATCGCGCGTTTGCCGCGGTCGAGCAGGTCGTGCTCGCCGGGTCCGCCGCCGGGGCGCCCGACGCGCACCACGTCCGCGCCCAGGTCCGCCAGCAGCATCGCGCAGAACGGTGCCGGGCCGATGCCCGCCAGCTCGACCACGCGCACGCCCGCCAAGGGGCCGTTCTGTCCCGCCCGCGGTCCGCCGTGTCCCTCTGCCGTCACGCCTGCACCTCCGCCCGCGGCGACGTCGCCGCGCAAGCCCGTCTTCGACACCGTTGTCCGACCTCGCCGCTGTCCGGCCACGCGGATCGACGGTTGCCGGTACCTGTCCGGGAACCCGCTGGGGCGCCTGCGGTTCCGCTGCCCGGCACCCGCCGAGTCCGACGACAGAACATTTACGACGCAGTTAGTGTTACATCGTTGGTGTCACAGAGGTCAAGGAGTAAGGTGTCCCACTATGCTCCGAACAGCGGACGAAGAGCTGACCATCGACGAACTGGCCGCCCGCGCCGGAGTCACCGTGCGCACCGTCCGCTTCTACTCGTCGCGCGGACTGATCCCACCACCGCGCCTGCGCGGGCGTCTCGGACTCTACGGCGCCGATCACCTCGCCCGGCTGGACCTGATCCGCGAGCTGCAGACGCTCGGGTTCACCCTCTCCGCGATCGAACGGCACCTGGAAGGCATCCCGGACGACGCCACGCCGGAGGACCTCGCGCTGCAGCGGGCGCTGCTGGCGCCGTGGACCAGTGATCAGACCGAGGACCTCTCCCGCAACGAGCTGAACCAGCGCGCCGGGCGGCACCTCGACGACGATCTCGTCGAGCAGCTGATCTCGCTGGGCGTGCTGGAGCGGACCGGCGACGGGCTCGACCACGTGCGGCTGCCGAACACCGCGATGCTCGGGGTCGGGCTGCAGATCCTCGACCTCGGCCTGCCGCTGGAGATGCTGCTGCGGGCCAAGGACATCGTGGACCGGCACACCACGCAGATCGCCGTCGAACTGCGCGAGCTGTTCGCCGCGAACGTGCTGCGCCCGTACGTCGAGCGGGGCAGGCCGGAGCAGGAGCGCGAGCGGGTGCGGGAGGCCACCGACCAGCTGCGGCCGCTGACCATCCAAGTCCTGGTCAACGGTTTCCAGAACGCGGTCAACAACGTGATCCGCGAGCACGTTCGGGAACCCGAATAAAACGGACTTACCGCCCGTTTTCCGCGGGCTGTGGGAAAACCGCTCCCCGTCGACGAGACCTTCCACCGCATCCGCCGCGACCACGGCGCGGCGGATCAGGCGCTCGCCGATTCAACCTGAATGCGGGAACGTTTCGTCCTGGCAGCGGAAGAACCCACGGAACGCCGACACGCACGAGCACGAGAACCGCTGATCCGCGCACCGGGCGGCACTCGTCCGGCTCCTGGTCAAAACGGCCACCGGCGCGGTTCGATCGGCTGGGTCACGCGCGTCGCGACCGTGGCCACCTCGCAAGTGGGGAGGAGCCACCGCATGGACGCATTCGCGGAGTCCGCGGCGCCGCTGACCGTTCCGCGGCTGTTCGGGCGCAACGCCGCCGAACATCCCGACCGGCCCGCGCTTACCGCAGGCGACCGCACCTGGACCTGGGGCGAAGCCGAGCGCGAGGTGCGTTCGCTGGCCGCCGGGTTCGCCGCGCTCGGCCTGCGGCCGGGGCAGAC
>NZ_JAFRFW010001012.1:0-2025 GCF_017434145.1 Saccharopolyspora sp.
GAGGTGGAGGCTCTTGTCCTGCAGAAGGAGGACAAGGAAGGCCGTCTGATCCTCTCCAAGAAGCGCGCCCAGTACGAGCGCGCCTGGGGCACGATCGAGGAGCTCAAGGAGAAGGACGAGCCGGTGCGCGGCACCGTCATCGAGGTCGTCAAGGGCGGCCTCATCCTCGACATCGGGCTGCGCGGCTTCCTGCCCGCGTCGCTGGTCGAGATGCGCCGCGTCCGGGACCTGCAGCCCTACGTCGGCCGCGAGCTCGAAGCCAAGATCATCGAGCTGGACAAGAACCGCAACAACGTGGTGCTGTCCCGTCGCGCCTGGCTGGAGCAGACGCAGTCCGAGGTGCGCAGCGAGTTCCTCAACCAGCTGCAGAACGGCCAGGTCCGCAAGGGCGTGGTGTCCTCCATCGTCAACTTCGGTGCGTTCGTGGACCTCGGTGGTGTCGACGGTCTGGTGCACGTCTCCGAGCTGTCCTGGAAGCACATCGACCACCCGAGCGAGGTCGTCGAGGTCGGCCAGGAGGTCACGGTCGAGGTCCTCAACGTCGAGATGGACCGCGAGCGCGTCTCGCTGTCGCTGACGGCGACGCAGGAAGACCCGTGGCGGCAGTTCGCCCGCACCCACGCGATCGGCCAGATCGTGCCGGGCAAGGTCACCAAGCTGGTGCCGTTCGGCGCGTTCGTCCGGGTCGACGAGGGCATCGAGGGCCTGGTGCACATCTCCGAGCTGGCCGAGCGCCACGTGGAGATCCCGGAGCAGGTCGTGCAGGTCGGCGACGACGTGATGATCAAGGTCATCGACATCGACCTGGACCGCCGCCGGATCTCGCTGTCGCTGAAGCAGGCCAACGAGGGCTTCACGCCGGACTCCGAGTTCGACCCCACGCAGTACGGCATGGCCGCCGAGTACGACAACGAGGGCAACTACATCTACCCCGAGGGCTTCGACCCGGAGACCGCGGAGTGGCAGGAGGGCTACGAGACCCAGCGCGAGGAGTGGGAGCGGCAGTACTCCGAGGCGCTGTCCCGCTACGAGCAGCACATGAAGCAGGTCCAGAAGGCCGCCGAGGCCGACGCGGAAGCTGCTGCCGAGGCTGCCTCCGGCGGGGGTGGCGGCGGCGGTGCCGCTGCCGGCTCCGGCGAGGCGCAGGGCGGCGGGAACTACTCGTCCGCGGCCTCCTCGTCCGAGCAGCAGGAGGACGCGGGCTCGCTGGCCAGCGACGCGCAGCTCGCCGCGCTGCGGGAGAAGCTCTCCGGCGGCGCCTGATCCGCGCAGACCGGTCGACCCGGTACGGATAGCGCACGGCCCCGCACCTGTTCGCAGGTGCGGGGCCGTTTCGCGTCCGGTCGTTGTCGAGCTCGTGCTGCGCGGGTGGTCGCGCAGCGCAACCGCACGCTGTTTCGCTGCGAGATCTCGTCCGCGAGTAGCTCCACTAGGCGGATGAGCTGTCCTTGGGATGACCCCGGGGTGCGGGGTGTCCCCGCACGGACACCGCCTGCGAACCCGCCGGTGGTCGGGCCGCGCAGGTGGCGAAAGCGGTCGGCGCCGCAGGAGAAGCAGCCGCGGGGTGAGCGTGCGTTGCGGGGCGGGCGCGGGGAGTCCGCTCTGCGCGCCTGCGGTGCGAGCGCCGAGGCGGGCGTCGAGGACTGGCAGGATGGGCCGCATGTTGCGGGTGGGTCTCAGCGGCGGGATCGGATCGGGCAAGTCGACGGTGGCGGCGCGGCTGGTGCAGTGCGGTGCGGTGCTCATCGACGCGGACAAGCTGGCGCGGCAAGTGGTCGAGCCGGGCAGTGCGGGCCTGGCCGAGCTGGTGGATCGCTTCGGGCCGGACATCGTGACGCCGGAAGGCGCGCTGGACCGGCCGGCGATGGCGAAGAAGGTGTTCGGCGACGAGCAGGCGCGGGCCGACCTGAACGCGATCACGCACCCCAGGATCGGCGCGTTGACCGCCGAGCGGATGGCGCAGGCGCCCGCGGACGCGGTCGTGGTGCACGACGTTCCGCTGCTGGTCGAGAACGGTTACGCGCC
>NZ_JAFRFW010001013.1:0-3048 GCF_017434145.1 Saccharopolyspora sp.
CCACGTGGAGACCGATCCGGCGAAGAAGCAGCTGCCGCCGGAGGCGTGGTGGGACGTCCCGGTCGCCGAGGTCGCCGCGCTGGAAAGCACCCGCGCGGCACGTGAGCAGTACGACCACAACCGCCGCGACCAGCGGCATTACCTGTAACCTGCGCGCGCCGGTGGCCGTGCGGGCGCGCGCCCGGGCACACAGGACGATCACGATGGGAACCGAAGGAATGGCCATTCAGCACATCCGGCATTGGATCGACGGCAAGGCGGCCGAGGGCACCTCGGGCGAGTTCCAGGCGGTGACGAACCCGGCGACCGGTGCGCAGACCGGGCGGCTGCCGCTGGCGAGCGTCGACGAGGTGGACACCGCGGTCGCTTCGGCGGCGGGGGCGCAGCGCGAGTGGGCCAAGTCCTCGCTGGCCAAGCGCACCCAGGTGTTGTTCAAGTACCGCGAGCTGCTGGACCGGCACCGGGAGGAGATCGCGGAGCTGATCACCGCCGAGCACGGCAAGGTGCGCTCCGACGCGCTCGGCGAGGTCGCCCGCGGGATGGAGATCGTGGAGCTGGCCTGCGGCATCCCGCAGCTGCTCAAGGGCGAGACCTCCACCGAGGTCTCCAGCCGGGTCGACGTGGAGTCGATCCGCCAGCCGGTGGGCGTGGTCGCCGGGATCACCCCGTTCAACTTCCCCGCGATGGTGCCGATGTGGATGTTCCCGCTGGCCATCGCCTGCGGGAACGCGTTCGTGCTCAAGCCCAGCGAGAAGGACCCGTCGGCCACGGCGCGGCTGGTGGAGCTGGCCACCGAGGCCGGGCTGGCGGACGGCGTGCTGAACCTGGTGCACGGCGACAAGATCGCGGTGGACCGGCTGCTGACCCACCCGGACGTCGACGCGGTGAGCTTCGTCGGCTCCACCCCGATCGCGCAGTACGTGCAGCAGACCGCGGTCGCGCACGGCAAGCGGGTGCAGGCGCTGGCCGGGGCGAAGAACCACATGCTGGTGCTGCCGGACGCCGACCTGGACCAGGCCGCCGACGCCGCGGTCTCGGCCGCCTACGGCTCGGCGGGAGAGCGGTGCATGGCGGTGTCCGTGGTCGTGGCGGTCGACCCGATCGGTGACGAGCTGGTCGGCAGGATCGCCGAGCGGGCGCGGAACCTGCGCATCGGCCCCGGCGACCAGGAGTCCTCCGAGATGGGGCCGCTGGTGACCGCCGAGCACCGCGAGAAGGTCGCCTCCTACGTGCCGCAGGCGCGCGAGCAGGGCGCTGAGGTCGTGGTGGACGGCACCGGCTACCGGGTGCCCGGCCACGAGGACGGCTTCTTCGTCGGGGTGAGCCTGCTGGACAAGGTCACCCCGGACATGGACGCCTACGCCGACGAGATCTTCGGGCCGGTGCTGTGCGTGGTCCGCGCCGGGTCCTACGAGCAGGCGCTGGAGCTGATCAACTCCTCGCGGTGGGGCAACGGCACCGCGATCTTCACCCGCGACGGCGGGGCCGCGCGCCGGTTCCAGCTGGAGGTCGAGGCGGGCATGGTCGGGGTGAACGTGCCGATCCCGGTGCCGGTCGGGACGCACTCCTTCGGCGGCTGGAAGGACTCGCTGTTCGGCGAGCACCACATGTACGGCACCGACGGGATCCGCTTCTACACCCGCGGCAAGGTCATCACGACCCGCTGGCCGGACCCCAGCGACGGCGGCGTCGACCTCGGGTTCCCGCAGAACACGTGAATTCCGCGGACATCGCCGTCGGCGAGTCATGGGCTTGACCGCCCTCGACCGGATACGGTGTGTCCCAGCAGGACCCCGCCGAGCTGGCCGGGCCGGTCGCAGGCGCCTAGACCGATCGGACCCGGCTCTACCGGGCGGCCAAAAGGGAGGGGCGGCAAGCCGCCTCGGTCGCCCGATGTGGAAAGGCCCGCTGGCTCCAGGAGTCAGCGGGTTTTTCGCATTTCGCCAGGAGTGGGCGGCCCGGTTCGGACGAGCGGTCCGTTCGCTCAGCTCGACGGCCCGCGGGCTACTGCTTGGGCATCAGGATCCACAGCGCGATGTAGATCACGAACTGCGGTCCGGGCAGCACGCAGGAGATCACGAAGATCAGCCGCACCAGCGTGGTGTTCCACCCGAACCGCTGCGCGAGGCCCGCGCACACGCCGGCGATCATGGTGCCGCTGCGGGGGCGTTGCAGTGCTTTGCTCATGTCCGCAAGGGTCCCGCCATCCCGGCTGGTTCGCCCGGCTCGCACGTGCTGAGCTGGGACGATGGCCATCGAAGCGCCCCTCGACGTGGCACGGGAGCTCTACCGCGGCGAACCGGCGGAGTTCGTCGCGGCCCGCGACCGGCACGTCGCGCAGGCCCGCCGGGACGGCGACGAGCAGCGCGCCGAGGCGATCCGGGCGCTGCGCAAACCGACCACGGCGGCGTGGGCGGTGAACCGGCTGGCCGTCGAGGACGCCGATGCGGTCGCCGAGCTGATCGAAGTGGGCGACGGGCTGCGCACTGCGCAGCGGGAACTGCGCGGCGACGAGATCCGGCGGCTGGATCGGCGGCGCGATGAACTCGTACGGCGGTTGCTGGACCGAGCCGGGCAGCTCGTCAAGGGCAGCGGCCGCGGGTTCGGCGAGCAGGTACGGCGCCAGGTCGAGAGCACGCTGTCGGCCGCGGTCGCCGAACCGGACTCGGCGCGGCAGGTCCGGGAGGGCGTGCTCAGCAGCGCGCTGGAGTACAGCGGGTTCGGCCTGGACGAGCTCTCGGCGGCGGCAGAGCGGCGGTCCGGCGCCGGAAGCCAGCGGCCGCGACGAAAGCGCGGTTCCGCGCGGCGCGGCGCCGAATCCGGCGGACGAGCCCGCCGCAAGACCGAGCAGTCCGAACGAGAGCCGCAGCGCGCAGCGGACCGGCGATCCACCGAGCAGCCCGATCGCGCCGAAGGCGACCGAGCCGATTCCCGCCGCGCCGGGACGAAGTCCGGGCCCCGAGCGCACCGGCGGAACGCCGAACGCTCCGAGGCGGAAGCCGAGCCGGCCGCGGACTCCCCCAGCACCAGCGCCACCCGCCCCGGCCG
>NZ_JAFRFW010001014.1:0-2514 GCF_017434145.1 Saccharopolyspora sp.
CCGGACGCTGAGCGCGCTGCACCCCGGCCGGTTCGTGCTCGGGCTCGGCGTCAGCCACGGCCCGCTGGTGGACAACACCTACGGCCGCTACGCCAAACCGCTGGCGACCATGCGGGACTACCTGCAGAAGATGGACTCGGTTTCGGACAAGATCGAACCCGGTGCGCCGCGACCGGCGAAGCTGCTGGCCGCGCTCGGGCCGAAGATGATCGAGCTGTCCGGCTCCGCGGCCGACGGCGCCCTCCCGTACCTGATCACCCCGGTGCAGACCGCGCGCACCCGCGAACTGCTCGGGCCGGACAAGTGGGTCGTCAGCGAGCAGGCCGTTGCGCTGACCACCGACCGCGAGACCGGGCTGCGGCGCGCGCACAACCACCTGGACATGTACTCGCGGCTGCCGAACTACCGGAATTCCTGGCTGCGGCAAGGCTTCGACGAGTCGGACGTGGTGGTCGGCGGCTCGGACAAGCTGGCCGACGGGGTCGTGGCGATGGGCGACACCGCAGTCATCGCCGAACGGGTGCGGCAGCACTTCGAGGCCGGGGCCGACCACGTGGTGGTCCAGGTGCTCGGCGACAGCCTCAGCGACGACCCGTTGCCCGCGCTGCGCGAACTCGCCCCGGCGCTGCTGGGCTGAACGTCGAGCCGTGCTCGGCGCCGATCGCTCGAGCGGTGCACCGCCGGGCCGGTTCGCCGGCAAGCGCGGGCGCTGCGCCGCAGCGCAGCCCCGTGCCGGATGCGATCGGCGGCGCTGCGGCGGAGACTGCGTGCGCACTCGACCCCGGCGACAGGAAGCCCATTGCACACCGGTTCCGAACGACACCGGATCGGCCCGCGGGTCCCCCGCGAGTGGTCGGTCTCCGGCAGCGGTGGTCCACGCCCGTTCACCTCGTGGGTCGCCTACCGGACGCCGGACCGGTCGAGATACCTGTGGGAGTCGCGGCACGGCCGCAAGGGGGCGGGGCCGGTCACCGCTACCGGCCGCGCCGCCCCGCACGTGCCGGTGGGCGCGCCGATCCCGAACCCGTGGCTGCGGTTCTGGGCTCCGCAGCGAATGGCCTGGTGGATCGCCGTCGCGTTCATGATCGGCTCGGTGTTGTTCGTCGCCGGGGCCGCCGGATCGCTGATGCCGGAGGTGTTCGGCGGCCAGCACGCGATGGCCATCTACGCCGAGTCCTGCTACTTCCTGGGCGCGCTGCTCTACACCGTCAGCATCTACGGGCAGCTGTTCGAGAGCCTCAACTCCGACGACGAGGTCGGCATCGACCGCACCACGCACGCCCCGAGCCGCTACCGGTGGTTCGGGTTCGAGCCGCGGCGGCTGTCGTTCTGGACACCGTTCGTGCTGCTGATCGGCTCACTGGTGTTCAACTACGAGACGATCTTCGCGCTGGGAGCGAAAACCGAGCTGCTGCCCGCGGCCGGGTTGTGGTGGACGAGCCTGCTCGGCAGCGTGCTGTTCCTGGTGTCCAGCGTGCTGCAGCTCGCCGAGGCCGGGCACGGCTACCTGAGCTTCGAGCCGCGGGACGTGTCCTGGTGGGTCGGTGTGCTGTTCGTGCTCGGTTCCGTCGGGTTCATCGTGGGGTCGCTGCCCGGTTTCCCGGACGTCGGGCTGCCCACCGCGGAAGCGCCGCAAGGCGCGATCATCGTCAAGCTCGGCTTCCTGGCCGGGGGTGCGGCGTTCCTCGCCGGTAGCTACCTGATGCTGCCCGAGCTGTTCCTGCAGTTGCGCTCGCAGGACCGTTCTCGGTGAAGTGTCGTGAACCTGCGCTGGATCTGCACCCACGTGATCGGTGCGCACCCCCGGCACTGCGGGCACGCCGACCTCATCCGGGAGCGCATCGACGGCCGCACCGGGGATCACCACGGCACGGAACTGCCGTCCCAGGAGAAGAACCGGCCCGTGGGGCCGTCCGCCGGCAGCCAAGCCAGCCGGACCGCCTCCGGCGCGACCTCCGCGGGGTCTCCGTCGGAACCGGCCGCCCTGGCGTTCAGGTCGGTCGCCCGCAGTCCCGGGGCGAGCGCGTTGACCTTGAACCCCTCCCCCGCCAGCGCCTGCGCGTAGAAGACGGTCAGCGCGTTGAGCGCGGCTTTCGACGAGCGGTATGCGGCCCCGTCGCCCCCGCTGACGCTGAACCCGTGATCGGGGTCGGTGCTCCAGGCCAACGATCCGGTCCCGCTGGAGATGTTGACGATGCGCGGCTGCGGCGACCGGCGCAGCGCGGGCAGGAAGGCGTTGGTGACGGCGAGGACGCCGTGCACGTTCGTCTCGTAGGTCCGCCGGAACTCCTCGATCCCGGTCTCCTGCGGCGGCGCGAGCGACGGCGCTATCCCCGCGTTGTTGACCAGCACGTCCAGCCGGTCGAGCTGCGCCGCGGCCCGGCCGATTGCGTCGCCGTCGGTCACGTCCAGCACCAGCGGGCGGGCTCCGCGGCCGATCTCCTCCGCGGCGCGCCGTCCGCGCTCGGCGTCCCGGGAGCCGACGTGCACCGCGCAGCCCTGCTGAGCGAGCAA
>NZ_JAFRFW010001015.1:0-2101 GCF_017434145.1 Saccharopolyspora sp.
AGGGGCCTGAGCCGGGTGCGCGTACGGGTCCAGGTCGCGGAAGGCGGATCGGTCGACTACCTGCCGCAGGCGACGGTCGTCACCGCGGGCGCGGACCACCGGGCCCAGCTGTCCGTTGACCTCGCGGCGGACTCGCGAGCCCGCTGCCGAGAGGTCCTCGTCCTCGGGCGCTGGCAAGAAAAAGCGGGCCGACTGGTCGCGAGCACGCACGCCATTCGGGACGGAATCCCGTTGCTGCGCCAGGAAATCGACCTCGGCGAGGCGCTGCTGCGCTCCAGCAGCAGCGCCCTGGCCGGCGCCCGCGTCCTGGCCACCGAGTTCATCGCCACCGAGCAGAACCCGCCCCGGGCCGCGAGCGGCCCATGGTGGTCCCTGTCCCCGCTGGCCGCAGGCGGTGCGCTGGCTTCCACACTCGCCCCGGACGCGGCCACCACCGAACACCGCCTTTCCGAAGCGCTTTCCCACCACCCTGACGCCAAGACCTTCGCCGACCACACATGGTGAACAGTTCGATCACGTGTCCCTCTGACGTCGAGGCTGAGGGCACTTCTCCGCCAGACATGGCAGAAATGGCGCACGCATATACGGGTCGTGGACGATGATGCCAAAATTTGAATATCGACGAAGCCGGGCACTGACCCCCACCGTGCTCGACATAAAAGCCCGCTGCGCCAGCGCATAGTATACCGACGATCCCCTGGTGGATGGTGTCAGCACGTGACTCCCTCGTGTTGAAACATCGTGGTTTCCCGACGTTCACATATGTGAGACCAACGGCCTCATCTGGTTTTCCCCCGCACACGCCCGTTATTCTGCTCGTTGTCCACATGCAATGGAGCTGGTCGCCGAGCATCGTGCGCGGGAACTCCACTGGCCCGCGCGACCGGGAGGCGCTGTGGTGACGGGCCCCTGGGACGGAGGACCCCATGAGCTGTGAACTCCTGCTGTTGACCGGTGAGAAGGACTGTCTGTCGGTGCTGCCCTCGCTGCCGCTGCTGCCGCACGAGGTGCGCCTGCTGCCGCCGGATCCTGGTGCGGTGCTGTCCGCGAGCCAGCACCGGGCCGTGTTGGTCGACGCCCGCGGCGACCTCGCCGCTGCCCGCGAGCTGTGCCGAGTGCTCGCCGGCGGGGACGTCCCAGTCGTTGCGGTTGTAAACGAGGGTGGCCTGGTAACCATCACCACGGGGTGGGGCGTGGACGAGATCCTGCTGCCCACGGCGGGTCCAGCCGAGGTGGACGCGCGGCTGCGCCTGCTGACCGCACGGCGCTCGCCATCGGCCGAAGAGGAGTCGCTGACCCTCGGCGACCTCTGCATCGAGGAGGACACTTGCACCGCCCGACTCAAGGGCCGCGCGCTTGAGCTGACCTATAAGGAGTTCGAGCTGCTCAAGTACCTCGCCCAGCACGCGGGTCGGGTGTTTACCCGGACGCAGCTGCTACGCGAGGTGTGGGGCTACGATTTCTTCGGCGGCACCCGCACGATCGACGTCCACATCCGGCGGCTGCGGGCCAAGCTCGGCCCGGAGCACGAATCGATGATCGGCACCGTGCGCAACGTCGGCTACAAATTCGTGCGTCCCTCGTCCACGAGTAGCCGAGCCAGCAAAACGCTACTCGCCGACGATGCCCAAGCCCAGGCTGCGGAGGCCGTCGAGGCTGCCGCAACCAACGAGGTCGCAACCTCCAGGAACCGTGGATCTCACGCCGATCTGGCGCGGCCGCGAGATCGGCGTTTCCCGCCCGCCCGGACATGAGGGTGGAACACGGACCAGCGACACGTCGTCGGCATCGTGGCTGGATCCGACTGTCAGGAGTGGTACTTCCGGTGCACGGCCGGTTGGTCTTCTCCGCATTCGACCCCGACGACTACCAAACGGCCGGACACCGCACCGGGATGATGTCAGCCATAGTGCTGGTGCTGCTGACCGCGGCTACCGCGCTCATGGCCTCCCAGGTCGGCGCGATCCTCACCGTGGCCTTCCTGCTCGCAGCACCCAGTGCGGCCCGAGCAGTGGTGCGCGGACCCGTGGCCCAGGGCCGCGGCAGCCTGACATGGTCCTGGGCGCGCGTGCGGATCGTCGGTGCGGCTAGGAGCGGCGAT
>NZ_JAFRFW010001016.1:0-5679 GCF_017434145.1 Saccharopolyspora sp.
CGTGCAGCTGCGCCGCCGCGGCGTCACCCAGATCGTGCTGGGCGGGATCGCCACCAGCATGGGCGTGGAATCCACCGCCCGCGCCGCGCACGAGCACGGCTACCACGTCACGCTGGCCACCGACGCCATGTCCGACTTCGCCGCGGATGCGCACGACAACAGCGTCGGGCGGATCTTCCCGAAGCTCGGCGAAACCGGCACCACCGCCGAGGTCGTCGAGCTGCTGGCAAGCACCCGCGGCTGAGCGGCCGGCAGGAAGCGTTGCGGAGCCGGTCGCTCAGGTGCTCACTGTCGAGCGGCCCCGCCGCTTGGCGAAACAGCACGGAGGCGCCGCCCGCGGGCCAAGCGCGGCCGGCTCGAAACGCGGCGCGCACCGGGTCCGCGGAACCAGGCGGGCGGCTATCCTCGGAGTGCCCGGGCCCGCGCCTTGCTCGCGACGGGCCGCACCGCCTCGCCCGGGGGAGCGTGCTGTGACCGAACGCAAACCGCTCGGCATGACCTTCGAGTCGTGGATCGACCGGCAGATCCGCGTCGCACACGAGCGCGGCGAGTTCGACGACCTCGACGGCGCGGG
This sequence comes from Saccharopolyspora sp., assembly GCF_017434145.1. Taxonomy (NCBI): domain Bacteria; kingdom Bacillati; phylum Actinomycetota; class Actinomycetes; order Pseudonocardiales; family Pseudonocardiaceae; genus Saccharopolyspora; species Saccharopolyspora sp. The sequence goes on from NZ_JAFRFW010001016.1 coordinate 575, forward strand.
TGAACCGCTGCCCGGCGCGGGCAAACCGCTCGAGGAGCAGTGGTGGGTCAAGGGCTACATCGATCGCGAAGGGCTCTCCGGCGAGGCGCTGCTGCCGACGCCGCTGCAGCTGCGCAAGGAGATCGAACGGTTGCCGGAGACCGTGCAGGAGCTGCCCACCGAACAGGCCGTGCGCGAGACGGTCAGCGACCTCAACCGGCGCATCGTGGAGTGGCTGCGCAGCCCGTCCGGGCCGCGGGTGCCGCTGAGCACGGTCCGCGTCGACGACGTCGTCGAGCGCTGGCGCGGCGAGCGCAGCACCCCACCGCCCCCGGCCACCGAGCCCGCTCCCGCGCGCCCGATGAGCCGGTGGCGCCGATTCACCCGCCTGTTGAGCGGAAAGCGCTGATCACTCGTATTCGTCGTGCAGCCGCCACCACTCGTACGGCGGCGGCTGCGGCGTCCCCTCCGGGGCGTCCTCCCAGGTCTCCTGCCTGCCCAGCGGGGTCAGATCCAGCAACGTCCAGGTGCTGCCGAGCGCCTCCACCCCGCGGCCGCTGGTGAAGTAGGTGCGGAAGATCCGCTCGCCCTCGCGCAGGAACACGTTGAGCCCGAACCCGTCGGCGACGTCGAAATCGGCTTCGAAGTCGCTGCCGGCGGCCGAATACCACGGCAGCTCCCAGCCCATCCGCGTCCGGAACCGCTCGATCTCGTCGAACGGTGCGGCCGAGACCAGCACCAGCGAGGTGTCCCGGGCGTGCAGGTGCGCGAGGTGGCCGATGTTGTCGGCGAACATCGAGCAGCCCGAGCACGGGTCAGGATCGCCCGGTTGCAGCATGTGCCGGTAGACGATCAGCTGCCGCCGCCCGTCGAACAGCTCCGGCAGCCCCACGATGCCCGCCGGGCCGCGCAGCCGGTACTGCTTGGTCACCTCGAGCATCGGCATCCGGCGGCGCCGGGCGGCCAGCGCGTCCCGGGCGCGGGTGGCGGCCTTCTCCTCGGTCAGCAGCCGTTCGTGCGCGGCGCGCCACTGGTCGGCGGCAACGATCTGTCTCATCGTGTTCTCCTCCCTGCAGGCCCACGGGAAGGACCGCGGTCGCGGGCGAAACTCATCGCGGGCGCCTCGGTGCGCGATCGCCGCCTCGTATCGCATTGGAGGGGGACCGAAGACTCGTGATAATCGAGCCATGGGAAAAAGCTACGAGCGAATAGACGGTAAAGTTCGTACTTTCATCGAGGCCCAGCACATCTTCTTCACCGCGACTGCGCCCCTGGACGGCAACGGCACCGTCAACATCTCTCCGAAAGGTTTGAGCGGCTCGTTCGCCGTGCTCGACGAACGCACCATCGCCTACCTCGATTTCCCGTTCATGACCTATGACCAGGACCGCACGCTGCACTCGTCGCGCTTCGCGCGCGACGACGACGAGTCACTCGACACCTACTTCCAGAAGAAGGAGCACATCGCAACCAGCATCGACGGTCTGCCGGGATTGCCGCTGCCATTGCCACCGCTTCCGCGCACCGAATAGCGCTGCGCCACCGGGGGATTCGCGCCCGAACCAGGCCCCCGGCACTGCACCGAGTGGGCTGATCCCGGCCGGTCGCGCACCACTTCGACGGTCGTGATCGATACCGTGCGCGGATGATCGCTCCTGCGCCGTCGTGGGCCGACGGGCCGCTGCTGGCCTACGACCTGGAAACCACCGGCACCGACATCGCCAACGACCGGATCGTGACCGCCACCGTCGTGACGATCACGCCCGGCCGGAAGCCGGTGTCGCGCGACTGGCTGGCCGATCCCGGCGTCGAGATCCCGCCCGCGGCGACCGAGGTGCACGGCATCAGCACCGAACACGCCCGCGACAAGGGGATTCCGGCCGAGCAGGTGGTCGCCGAGATCGCCGAACACCTCGACGAGGTGTGGTCGGCGGGCACGCCGCTGTGCGCGTTCAACGCCTCGTTCGACCTGTCGCTGCTGGCGGCCGAGCTGTTCCGGCACCACGGCCGCGAGTTCGCCCTGCCCGGCCCGGTGGTCGACCCGATGTGCCTGGACAAGCACCTCGACCGGTACCGCAAGGGCAAGCGCACGCTGGCGGCGTTGTGCGAGCACTACCAGGTACGGCTGGAGCAGGCGCACGACTCGGCCGGGGACGCGCTCGGGGCCGCGCGGTTGGCGTGGCGGCTGGCCAAGAGCTACCCGGAGCGCATCGGCACGCTGGCCCCGGACGTGCTGCACGAGCAGCAGATCGGCTGGTACCGCGACCAGCAGCAGGACTTCGCCGGCTACCTGGAGCGGCTGGCCGGACGCGCCACCGACGCCGCCGAGGCCGAGCAGTTGCGCACCCGCGCGGCCGGGATCCGCGCCGAGGCCGACGTCTGGCCGCTGCGAGTCAGCGTGGGCGCCCTGCGCTGAGCCGGATGATCGCCGCGGTCACTCCGGCCAGTCGGAGCCTTTGATGACTTCGACGAAATCACCGCGCTCGAACCCGGGCAGGCAATGCTCGAGCACGTCGGCCTTGACGTTGCCGAAGGTCGTGTCCGGGCGGTCCTTGATGCCTTCGGTGAACGCGGCCAGGATGCGGTTTTTGAAGTCCGGGCGCGGGTGAGCCGCCACGACGGCTTCGCGTTGCTGCTCGGAGACCGCGTGGTAGCCCACGCCCAGCACGTCCAGTTCCACGCCTTGGGTCACCAGCGCGATCTCGGCGGCCATGTGCAGTGGTATCTCCGGTGTGGTGTGCAGGGCGATGCCGGTCCAGACCCGGTCGGCCCGCTCGTCGGCGATGCCGTGCGCCCGCAGGAAACGGTGCGCCTGGTCGGCGCCGTCGATCTCGAAGCGCTGGTCGGTGCGCCGGAACCGCTCGGTCAGCCCGAGGTCGTGGAACATCGCCCCGACGTAGAGCAGCTCCGGGTCGTAGCCCAGGCCCTGCTGCTCGCCGCGCAGCGATCCCCACAGGAACACGCGCCGGGAGTGGTCGAACAGCAGCGGCGCAGCGGACTCGCGCACCAGCTCGGTCGCTTCCCGCGCCAAGTCGCTGTCCGGGATCTGCACGCCCGCGATCGTTTCGCCCATCGCGCCACCTCGTCTGCGTCGTGTCCGCGTCGGCAGGCCGCCGACCTGCACCACCACTGTTCCCACCCCGACGCGGGCGGCAACCACGCGGCTCCGGAGAACCGGCCGCAGCAGCCCGTGCCGACCACCATAATCTGCATGGCGACGATAAAAATCGACACGGTGTAGAGTTTGCGGTGAGGGAGCGGTCCGGTTCCTTCCGACTCATCCGTGGAGAAGTGATGCAGAAGCAGAAGTGGCTCATCACCGGCGTGAGCACCGGCCTGGGGCGCGCGTTCGCCGAGGCCGCCTTGGCCGCCGGTCACATCGTCGTCGGAACGGTCCGCTCCGAGCAGGACCTGCAGGCTTTCGAAGGGCTCGAACCCGGGTGCGCGCACGGCCGGATCCTGGACGTGACCGACGGCGACGCCGTCTCGAGCCTGGTCGCGGAGGTGGAGCAGAGCGTCGGCCCGTTGGATGTCGTCGTCGCCAATGCCGGCTACGGCCTGGAGGGCGTTTTCGAGGAAACCCCACTGGCCGAGGTGCGGCGGCAGTTCGAGGTCAACGTCTTCGGGGCGGTTGCGACCCTGCAGGCGGCACTGCCCCACATGCGCCGGCGACGCCGTGGACACCTGATGGCCGTCACCTCCATGGGCGGGCTCATGGCAGTGCCCGGCATGTCCGCTTACTGCGGCAGCAAGTTCGCCCTGGAAGGCATCCTCGAGGCACTGGGCAAGGAGATCGCGCAGTTCGGGATCCAGGTGACGGCGATCGAGCCCGGCTCGTTCCGCACCGACTGGGCCGGACGGTCCATGACACGCGCCGCGCAGTCCGTCGACGACTACGACGAGCTGTTCACCCCCATCCGGCAAGCGCGGCGGAAGGCGAGCGGGAAGCAGCTGGGCAACCCGGCCAAAGCCGGGGACGCCGTCGTGCACATCGCCTCGGTCGAGCAGCCGCCGGCCCACCTGGTCCTGGGCTCGGACGCGCTGCGGCTGGTCGCCGACGCGCGCACGGCCGTGGATGAGGACATCCGCGCATGGGAGACGCTCTCCCGTACGACCGACTTCGCCGAGGGCGCTGCGCTCTGATGCCCGGCCAGCACCCCGCGCGGAGTCGGCGCAGCACCGAACGCAAGGGCGATGTCCGGGAGCGGGCCATTCTGGACACCTGCGAAGCTCTGCTGGCGCAAAAGGGCTACGACGCCATGACCGTCGGCGATATCGCCCAGGGCGCCGGCATCACACGCGGCGCCCTGTACTTCTACTTCGGCTCCAAGCCAGAAGTGGTCACGGCACTCGTGGCCCGGACCGTTGCGCACCTGTGGGAGCGGTCCCGGGCCACCGCCGAAGCCGACGACCCGCGCCAGGCCATCGCAGCGGCCATGCAGCGCACCGTCGAGCTGTGGAACGAGCACGGCCTGGTCATGCGCACGGCGATCGACCTGTCGTTGACCGTGCCGGAGATCGGCGAGCTGTGGAGCCACACGGCAGACTTGTTCATCACGGCCATCACCGCCGCACTGGAACGGGCCGGCGTCCAGGCCGGCAGCGAACCCGAACAAGCCTCAGCGATGGCGCGCGCCCTGTGCTGGATGATCGAGCGGACCTTTTACCACGCCTCGCAGGAATCCCGCGAGGAACTGCAAAAGGCATCCGCGACCTGCGAACACATTTGGCTGACCTGCGCCGGCCTGATCAGCTGAGGCGGCTGCCGCGGACGATTTGGCATGGAACCGAACCCCGTGGGGCACTGCGGCGCGGCTGTTGACCTTGCGGGGCGCGGATCATAACGTCGCGCGCATACCGACCAGTCGGTCTCACAGGGTGGTGGGAAGGTGTCGATGGACAGGTTGCTGGTCGCCAATCGCGGTGAGGTCGCCGTGCGCGTGCTGCGCGCCGCCGACGAGGCGGGGCTCGACACGGTCGCCGTGCACGCCGCCGACGATGCCGATGCGTTGCACGTGCGCATGGCAGCCCGCTCGGTGCCGCTGCCGGGAAGCGGCCCGGCCGGGTACCTCGACGCCGCGGCGGTGCTCGAGGCGGCGCGGCGCACCGGCTGCGACGCGGTGCAC
>NZ_JAFRFW010001017.1:0-7706 GCF_017434145.1 Saccharopolyspora sp.
CACGCTCAGCAGCAGCGGTGCGGCCGCGACCACCCCGGACGGCGAGGCGGTGACCGCGAGCGTGGCGCACACCGTGCCCGCGGCCAGCGCCCCGACCGACCGCTGCGCCCGCGCCGCCTCGGCGAACACCAGCGTCGCCGCCGCGAACAGCACGATCACCGGCTCCGGACGCAGCGTGGTGCCGTAAGGCAGGTACCAGACCAGGTGCGCGACCAGCAGCGCCCACGGCACCGCCCGCAGGTTCGCCGTCCGGCCGAGCATCGTCGCCAGCAACACCCGCAGCAGCGCCCACGTCGCGAGGCCGCAGAGCGTCGGCACCAGCCGCATCCACCACAGCGACCATCCGCCGAGCCAGCCCCAGACCTGCAGCATGTACTGGCTGAGCCCGAAGGGGTTCTCCGTGGCGTTGTACATGTAGACGAAGTTGCCGAGGTAGCCGGAAGCCTCGGCGTTGCGGGCCATCATCATGTACCAGCCGTCGTCCATGTTGGCCGGTCCGAGCAGCACCCACGCCACCGAGACCAGCACCACGACCGCGTCCGCCGGTGCCGGCCGGGGAACCCGCAGGCGGTGCATCGACTGCGTGCCGCGCCATCGCCGCCAGGCCAGCACCAGCAGCAGCGCCAGGCAGCACGCGTGCGCGATCAGCAGCACCGTTTTCACCGCGGTGGGGCCGGATTCGTAGCGCGCGTCGGTGTGCAGCTCGACGCCGAGCCCGGGAGCGCCGGGGACGTCACTGGCCAGTTCGGCCACCTGGGGCGGCAGCAGGTCCGGCCGGGACACCAGCTCGTGGCCGTCGCGCAGCACCTGCACGCCGCCCGCGTCGGCGTGCACCCGGTAAGCGCAGTCGCCCGCGGGCAGCGGCTCGGCCAGCAGTTCGTCCACGCCGTATCCGAAGTGGACGGTCCCGGAGCCTGCGGTGACGCGCAGGCCGGGTCCTTCCGGCGACGTGCTCAACGCCGTGCCGTCCTGCGCGTCCACCGCGTGCAACGCCCCGCACGGGATCGTCGCGTCGAACTCCAGCGGCCGGTACGGCGATAGCGGCAGCACCGTCGACGATGCCGGAGCATCGGCTTTCGGCCAGCGCACCACCGGGTCGTCGGCGCGGACCGGAGCCAGCACCGCCAACACGCCGAGCAGCAGGGTCAAGCCGCCGAGCGCCGCGAGCAGCGCGGCACCGGCACGCGAGGAACGTGAAAATAAGCCCACGTTTCGTTGATCGCTGACCAGCGTGAATGCTTTTCCGTGGTTGGATTGCTATCCGATTACGATCGTCTGATCTGCGGAAATACCCCGGAGATTCGTCCCGGTTCAAGGGTTTCCCCGCAGCGCGCTCACTCCGCGGCGGTGGCCGCCGCCGCTTCCCGCCACTGGTCGAGATCCCCGCGCAACGCCGCGAGCTTCACCTCGAGCCGTTCGATCGCGTCCGCGCCGACCGGCAGGTGCCCGGGGAGCTTCTCCTGCTCGGTCACCTCGCAGATGAACCGCGCGGCGAGCACCGGGTCGCCGAGCTGAGCATGGTTCGTGGCGGCCGCCCAGTCCAGCGTGTCGTGCGCGGGAGTGCCGTCGTAGACCGCGAGGGAGTTCGCGGGCCGCGACAGCGAGCTGCCGTCCAGGAAGTCCGTCCGGAAAGTACCCGGCTCGACGACCATGCTCTGCACGCCCAGCGGTGCCAGTTCCGCTGCCAGCGCCTCGCTGATCCCGGCCACCGCGAACTTCGTGGCGTTGTACGCGCCCGCGCCCGGCTCGCCCTCGAATCCGCCGCGGGAACCGATGTGCACGATGCGGCCGCCGGACTCGCGCAACGCGGGCAGCGCCGCGCGGGTCGTGCTCAGCAGGCCGAACACGTTCAGCTCGAACAGCGAGCGGACCTCCTGGTCGGACAGTTCCTCCAGCGCGCCCAGCAGGCCGCGACCGGCGTTGTTGACCAGCACGTCGATCCCGCCGAACCGGTCGATCGCCGCGTCGATCGCGGCGGGGACGTCCGCACTGCGCGTCACGTCCAGCTGCACGCCGAGCACCTGCTCCGAGTCCCGCAGGTCGGCCGGGAGCTTGCGCGGGTCGCGGGCTGCGGCCACGACGTCGTTGCCGCGGGCGAGCGCGGCACGGGCGATCTCCGCGCCGAGACCGCGAGCCGCGCCGGTGATGAACCACGTTGCCATTGCCGAATTCCTCTCCTAAGTGCCTGTCTTTGAACTTGTTGTGCGGAGGTGTCCGGGTAGCGGAACCTGGGCACACACCCGGACCGCCAAGTTCAAGGACAGGTTCTAAGATCCTCCGGCCGTGCCGGCCGGACGAACACCACGGAAGCAGCTCGGCGACCCGATTCGGGCGGCTGAGCAGGCCCCGCTCATCGGGGGAAGAACCGTCCCACCCGAGCGGTCCCTCGGCCCGCCTGCGCAGGGCACACTGGTGGTATGAGTCCACAGCGCACCGCTCTTTCGGGGTTCCTGCGGTCCTGCCGGGCCAGGGTGGACCCGGCGGAGCTGGGCCTGCCGGACACCGGCAGGCGACGGGTTCCGGGGCTGCGGCGCGAAGAACTCGCCCGGCTCGCCGGCGTGAGCGTCGACTACTGCACCCGCCTGGAGCAGGGTCGCAGCACCACCGCCTCGGCCGAAGTGCTCGACGCGCTGGCCGGCGCGCTGCGGCTGAACGATGCCGAGCGCAGCCACCTGTTCGACCTGGCCCGCCCCGGCCCGGAACGCAAGCGGCGGCCGAAGCCGCAGCGCGTGGCTCCGGCCACGCTGGACCTGGTGCGCAGCCTCGACCAGGTCTGCTCACCGGCGTTCGTGCTCGGACGGCGGCTGGACGTGCTCGCGCACAACCGGATCGCCGCGGCGCTGATCACCGACTTCAACGCGCTTCCGGCGCAGCGGCGCAACCAGGCGCGGTTCGTGTTCTTCGACCCGCACGCACCCGAGCTCTACGCGGACTGGGACGCGGTGGCCGCGGACACGGTGGCGATGCTGCGGCTGGACGCGGGCCGCAACCCGGACGATCCGAAGCTCAGCGCGCTGATCGGCGAGCTGTCCATCCACAGCGAGAAGTTCCGCCGCTGCTGGTCGGACAACAAGGTGCACCTGCGCACGACCGGGACGAAGGGCTACCACCACCCGCTGGTCGGCGACCTCACCGTCCGGTACCAGGCGCTGACGCCCAACGGCGATCCCGATCAGAGCGTGTACGTCTACACCACCGAGCCGGGATCCTCTTCGGAGGCGGCCATGCACCTGTTGTCCCGGCTCACCTCGGAGGGCAGCGAGCGCACCGCCGAGCAGCCGACGCCTGGGTGAGCGGCATCTTGCGAGCGCGCTCGGCCCGTCGATGGTGGAACGGGACGCGCTGCAGATCGTGGCGGTGCTCGGCACGCTACTGGTGCTGCACGCGCTGATCCGTCCACGCCTCCGGACGATCGCCGCCGTCGCCGGTTGCACCACCGCGGCCGCGGGGCGGCGCACCGGCCGAACATCTAAGTCCACAGTGGACTCGTGTGGAAAGAGCGGGCCGCCGGAGCGAAAAGCCCCGGCGGCCCGGCGGATCGAGCGGCTCGATCAGAACGACAGCGTGCGGAAGATCGCCCGCGGCAGGTGCCGCAGCACGGTCATCACCCAGCGCACCTGCGCCGGGACCCAGATGGACTCCTTGCCCTTGCGGACCGCGTCGACGATCGCGGCGCCGACCTGCTCCGGCGTCTGCGCCATCGGCGCGGGCTTCATGCCCTCGGTCAGCTTCGTCTTCACGAAGTTCGGGCGCACGACCGTGACCTTCACGCCCGAGTCGGACAGCGCGTAGGTCAGCCCGGAGTAGAACAGGTCGATGCCGCCCTTGGCGGAGCCGTAGACGAAGTTCGTCCGGCGCGCGCGCTCACCGGCGGGCGAAGCCATCATCACCAGGTGCCCGTGGCCCTGCTTGCGCAGCTTCTCCGCCAGGTGCACGCCCAGCGACATCGGCGCCACGTAGTTGACCTCCGCGGTCAGCCGCGCGGCCGCCGGGTCGGTCCAGCACTTCTCGTTGTCCAGCTGCACGCCGAACGCGACCAGGGTGACGTCGATGTCGCCGTCGGCGAACGCCTTCTCGACCACCTCGCCGTGCGTTTCCGGGTCGCGGGCCTCGAACTCGATGGTGCTGACCGTGCTGCCGGTCTTGCGCAGCCGCTCGGCCGCGGCCTCGACCAGCTCGGCCTCCTCCGGGCGCGCGGCCAGCACGATCCGCAGCGGGCGCTGGTTCGCGTACCGCTCCGCGGTCGCCAGCGCGATGTCGGAGGTACCGCCGAGGATGAACAGGGACTGCGGGTTGCCAACGGCGTCAATCACAGCTCGAGCCTCCGGCTCATGTCTGAGGCGAAAACGCCTCGGGGGTCAACGGATTGGCGGATCTTGCGGAACTCCTCGACCCGCGGATACATCTTGTGGAACGTCTCCGCGGTGGTCCGCGAGTCCTTCGCGGTGTACAGGCGGCCGCCGAGCGAGAGCACTTCCTCGTCCAGCTCGGTGCAGAACCGGCTCAGCCCGTCCACGATCGGGAAGTCCAGGCACACCATCCAGCCGGGGTGCGGGTAGGACAGCAGGCCCCGGTTGCCCTCGCCCATCTTCTTGATGACGTTGAGGAACGAGACGTGCCCGGAGTGCGCGATCTTGCGGATGATCCGCTTGAGGTCCTCCTCCTTGCCGTACGGCACGGAGAACTGGTACTGCGCGAAGCCCTGCGAACCGTACGCCCTGCTCCACTCACCGATGAGGTCGAGCATGTGGTAGAAGGCGCTGATGTTCTGGATCTGGTCCCGGCCGCGCTTCGGGGTCTTGCGGTAGTACAGCTCGCCGATCGTGCTGAACGTGAGCTTGTTGCCCAGCCGCGGCGGGACCACGTCCGGCAGCGTCAGCAGTTGCGGGGCGTCGAACTTCAGCGGGTCCGCGCGCAGCTTCTTCGGCAGCTGGTCGACGGTGGCCAGCGAACCGCGGCCGAACGCGGCGCGGCCCAGCTTCGACCCGGTGGAGATCGAGTCGAACCAGGCCGAGGAGTAGGTGTACTTCTCGTCCGAGCCGTCGTCGAACAGCGCGATCGTCTCGTCCAGGTCGGCGGTCTGATCGGTGTCCGCGATGAAGTACGCGGTCTCGGTCCGGGTCATCCGGATCTTGGCGCGCAGCAGGATGCCGGTCAGGCCGATGCCCGCCACGGTGGCCCAGAACAGCTCGGACTCGGCGCCGTCCGGCGTCAGCGTGCGGACTTCGCCGTCCGCGGTGAGCAGGTCCATCGACACCACGTGGTTGCCGAAGCTGCCCGCGCTGTGGTGGTTCTTGCCGTGGATGTCGTTGGCGATCGCGCCGCCGATGGTCACCTGGCGGGTGCCCGGCAGCACCGGAACCCACAGGCCGTAGGGCAGCGCGGCCTTCATCAGCTGGTCCAGGCTCACGCCCGCGTCCACGTCCACCAGCGCCGAATCGGGGTCGATGTCGTGGATGCGGTCCAGCGGGGTGATGTCGACGACGACGCCCCCCGCGTTCTGCGCGGGATCGCCGTAGCTGCGGCCCAGGCCGCGGGCGATCACACCGCGCTCGTCGCTCTCGCGCACGGCGCGGGCGATCGCCTCGACATCGCGGGTGCTCAGCACGCGGGCCTGGGTCGGCGCGGTGCGCGCCCAGCCCATCAGCGTGCGGTTCTGCAACGCAGCGGTCACAGGCTCAACCTCCGGGACAGGTCGGAATGGAACACGCCCTCGGGGTCGACCGAGGCGCGGATCTTGCGCCACTCGTGGATGCGCGGGTACATCCGCTCGATCATCTCCGCCGTCGTCCGCGACTCCTTGGCCAGGTACAACCGGCCACCTGCCGCGAGCACCATGTCGTCGAGCTCGCGGCAGAGCCGGTCCAGCCCCGGCGTGACCGGGATGTCGACGGTCAGCGTCCAGCCCTCCCCGGGGAACGACATCGGTGCCGGATTGCCCGGGCCGAACGTCTTGAGCACGTTCAGGAACGACGCGTGCCCGGAGGCGCTGATCTTCTCGACGCAGCGGCGGAACACCGCCTCCTGCCCGAACGGCACCATGAACTGGTACTGCAGGAAACCGTTCGAGCCGTACACCCGGTTCCACTCGCCGACCAGGTCCAGCGGGTGGAAGAACTGGGTGATGTTCTGGACCTGGCCGAACCGCGTCGGCGCCTTGCGGTACCAGACCTCGTTGAAGGCGGTGATCGTGCGGCGGTTCACCAGCCCGTTCGGGAAGATCGCCGGAGCGGTCATCAACTGCGGCGCGTTGAACTTCAACGGGTCCTTGCGCAGCTTGCGCGGCAGGTCCTCCACCTTGGCGGAGTTGCCGCGGGTCAGCAGCGCCCGGCCCATCGCGTCGCCGCGCGCCAGCGAGTCGAACCAGGCGACGGAATAGGTGTAGTTCGCGTCGGAGCCGTCGGTGAAGTGCTCGATCAGCTCGTCGAGGTTCTTCGTCCGCACGTTGTCGACCAGGAAGTAAGCCGTTTCGACGCGCTTGAGGCGGATCGTCGCGCGCAGCACGATGCCGGTCAGCCCCATGCCGCCGACGGTCGCCCAGAACAGCTCCGACCCCTCGCCCTGCGGCGTCAGCGTGCGCACCGAACCGTCGGCGGTGAGCAGGTCCAGCGACAGCACGTGGCTGCCGAACGAACCCTGCGAGTGGTGGTTCTTGCCGTGGATGTCGGCACCGATCGCGCCGCCGACGGTGACCTGGCGGGTGCCCGGCAGCACCGGGATCCACAGGCCGAACGGCAGCAGGCGGCGCATCAGCGCGTCCAGCGAGACACCGGCGTCGGTCACCACGGTCGCCGCGTCGGCGTCGACCTGGTGCACCCGGTCCAGCGCGGTCATGTCGATGACGGTGCCGCCCGCGTTCTGCGCCGGGTCGCCGTAGCTGCGGCCGAGCCCGCGAGCGATGACGCCGCGCGCACCGGCTCCGCGGACCGCCTTGGCGAGCACGTCCACGTCCGGTGTGCTCAGCACCCGCGCCGTGCTCGGCGCCGTGCGGCCCCAGCCGGTCAGCCGCCGTGCCTGCGCAGCGGCCGGACCGCCGGCGGAGTCGCCGTCGGCGTGCTGCTGCTGTACCGATCCCACCCAGCCGAGTCTATCCGCGCGGCATCCCCCGGTACTGCCGGGTAGTCGCCCGCTGAAGCACGGGCGGCGAGTGCCGTAAATAGGTGCGCCGTTACACTTTTCGGGGATCAGTGGCGCCAGTGCGTCGTCGATCTTCCCGGCCTGTCGTTGACGACTCTTGAGGTGACCCAGTGGCCGTGGCCGACACCGAGACCGAGGGCCCCAAGGGCGACCGTCCCGAGGGCGATGGCTCCGCCGGGGCGGACGCAGCGGGCTCCGGATCAGCACAATCCGGGGAATCAGCACAACTCGGGCTGTTCCAGCAGCTCCTGCGGTTCGTGGTGATCGGCGGCGGTTGCGCGCTGATCGACTTCGGCACCTATTCGCTGCTGCTCGGCCTGGCCGGGTTCCCGGTGTGGTTGTCCAAGTCGATCTCGTTCATCCTCGGCACCACCACCTCGTACCTGATCAACCGGAAGTACACCTTCAGCGGCGCCAGCACCGGCAACTCGAAGGCCAAGGCCGGGGCGTTCGCGATCGTCTACACCGTGACGTTCTTCGTGAACATGGGGTCGAACCAGCTGCTGGTGGTGCTGTTCGACGCCCAGCAGGCGTGGCAGTTCACGTTGTTCTGGGTGATCGCGCAGGGC